>JADDQF010000136.1 GCA_016781505.1 bacterium | reverse complement strand
TTTATCGCGATCCTAAAGGATACGTCGTTGCTGACGGTGATCTCGGTGCCGGAGCTGACCTACTACGCTAAACAAGAGGCTTCGCGCACCTTCGAGAACTTCCGGACGTACAACACCGCCGCCTTTTTGTACCTGACCATGACGCTGTTGCTGTCGTTGGGTGTGCGCTACATCGAACGGAGGTCTAGCGGTGGGCGACGGTAGCATGATCCAGATTCGCGATGTTTCCAAGCGCTACGGGAACCTACAGGCCCTCAACAAAGTTAGCCTGGATGTAGCGCGGGGTGAGGTGTTGATGATCATCGGGCCTTCGGGCTCGGGCAAATCGACGCTGCTGCGCTGTATCAATCACCTGGAAGTGCCCGACACGGGAAGCGTGATCGTGGATGGGATCGAAGTCAACGAACGCCGCGGCAACATCAACGCCGTGCGCGCTGAGGTTGGAATGGTGTTTCAGCGCTTTGAGCTCTTTCCCCATCTGACCGTGCTGGACAACATTTGTCTGGCCCAGCGACTGGTGCGCAAGCGGCCCGAGGCCGAACGGGTGCAGGTTGCACGGCAGCTGTTAGAGCGGGTCGGTATTCCCGAGAAGGAGCAAAGCTTTCCAAGCCAGCTGTCAGGCGGACAGCAACAGCGTGTGGCGATCGCCCGTGCGCTCGCGATGCAGCCCAAAATTATGTTGTTCGACGAGCCGACCTCGGCGCTCGACCCCGAGATGATCAAAGAGGTGCTGGACGTGATGCTCGATCTGGCCCAGGAAGGCGTGACCATGGTGGTTGTGTCGCACGAGATGGGCTTTGCGCAATGCGGCGCAGCGCGTGGTCTTTATGGATCAGGGCAAAATCGTGGAGCAAGGCCCCCCCGACCAGATCTTTCGCGATCCCCAGCACGAACGGACGAAACTCTTCTTGTCCCGCATTCTGCACTGAAAGCTCGAGCCGCGATGCTCACGCCAACCTTTTAGGCTCGCCGCGGTCGAACGTCACAGGGCCAGGACCTGACAGCGCCAAACGAGCGAACCTGGTCGTCATCGGGCGGCATTCAACCTTTACGGGCGGATGGTCCAGGTGGGTTGTCGCGCCGGAGAGCGGGACTGTAGTAGCGTTTGAGCCAACGGCTCAGCCCGTCCAAGCCTGGAAAGAGCACGCGCTCGGTGATGTTCGCTTGGTCGAGCTTGTCACGAATTTCCCACTTAAGCGCCGCTGGGATCGTGATGCGGCGAAACAGCTCTGGATGCTGCGCCAGCCACTCGTCGAGGCTAGCGGCCGGATCTGACATCAGCGAAAACAACGCGTACTGGTTGATGATGCGTTCATCAAGCGACGGTGGCTCGAAAAAGGCAACAAACGGCGGCTTGGCCAGCCGGTCGAACTCGGGCAAGCTTCCTGCGCCGCGCGTCAACATGTCGGCCGTCAGCACATATGCGTCTTCCTCGTCCAAGATCGTGCGCAGTTTCGGCGGCAAGAACTCGACGCTTTGCATATAGTCCACGCACAGAATAATGCCGTCATGGTCAAAGTCGGCAGTATCTTGGGTGGCGAAGTGCAGCGCGACATAGGGCGAGTAGGTCCAGTCTAGCAGCCGTGTTGGCAAGCCGTGATGCTGTGCCAGCGCAAGCCAGTTCCAGATCGTATCTCCACGCGCTGATTCACGCTGGGCGTAGCGCTGAAAGGTCCGGAGCAGCGGGCCTTCTAGATTGGCGTAGTTGCCCGCCAAGCGCATCAGGCTTGTTTTGAGGTCGTAGGTGGCGTCGGGCACGCCGCGAAACGCGTACGGCGACCGAAAGCGGCCTAGTTCTTCCCGCCATGAGTTGCCATACAGTACGTCATTCAGCTCGTTCCAGCTTGCAACACAAATATCTTCCACGGCAGCCTTCCCCCGTCGCCAATGCTCTGCTTGGGCAACGATGTCAGCAATCTTTGCGCCGGGAGCCGTCGCCAACGACACATGCCTTAGCTGCCCCATTGCCCCATGGCCGCGCCAAGTGCGCCGCTGATCGCTCCCAGCAACACCCCAATCGTCAGGCCTAACCCCAAGCCCAAGCCTCGGATACGATACATCACAGCGCCGACCAAGCTGCAGACCAGCACGCCGCCAACCAGTCCCGCCACTATTCCAGGGCTACCACCACCAATCCCCCCGCCTAAAGCACCGAGGAAAGATAGCTCGCCCGCGTGCAGCAGCATACGGATCATGCCCGAGTAGCCAACCAGATGATCGTCGGCGGTCACGGTTCGGTCAAGCATATGTGCCAGCAACAGCATCCCCAGCGGTCCCAGCAGCGCGCCGCCAAGGCTGCCTACAAGCGCCAACAAACCAAGCTGCCACCAGGCCTCGGCCTGTTCGGTGGTCATGAGGACATGCACGAGCCAACCGCCAACACTGCCCAGCCCCACTCCAACCAGAGCGAGGCGAAGTGCCAAGCGCCGTGGAACGCCGCTTGGATTGCGCACTGACGCATGGAGCAAGCCAGGACCGTTACCTCCGGCGCGCTGATTGTGTCGTTTCATTACGGAGAACGGGCATCAAGATCAGGACCATTGTTTGTGTCCAGCGGCGTATTGGCTGTGCGATTGGCCATAGCCGAGCGGCCAAAGAGTTAGTGGGCGTGCTGGTCGAGCGTTCGCTGTGTGGTCCGCTGCGCCACAGGTTCAATCGGCATTGCCAAGCCACGGCCGGTTGACGCTCCGCAACGGGCGTGCTACATTCTTGCCGATGAATACACCATCTCGCGTGCGCAAGGCCGTCGTTGTGGCTGATGCGCCCGCTGCCGATCTTGAGCCGTTTCGTGAGCTGCTGCGCGACGCAGACCTCGTTGTTGCCGCCGATGGTGGCGCGCGCTATCTGCTCGCACTTGATCTGTTGCCCCACGTCGCGGTAGGCGACTTCGACTCGTTGGCGGCGGAGGCTGTGGCTGGGCTGGTACAGGCCGGCGTCGAGGTTTTAAGGCACTCCGTCCACAAAAATGAAACCGACCTCGAGCTCGCCTTGCTGCAAGCGATCGAGCGCGGTGCCACCTGCATTCATGTGCTCGCCGCCCTGGGTGGCCGTCCAGATCAGCATCTGGCCAACTTGCAGCTGCTGACGCATCCGCGCTTGGCTTCAGCCGATGTCCGGCTGGTACACCGGGACTGGGAAATGTTTGCTATTCGGCGGGAGGCTGCCATCTTTGGTGCGCCCAACGACGTTGTGTCGCTGCTGCCGATGACCGAGGCCGTGACCGGTATCACTACCCGTGGGCTGTATTACCCGCTCCGTGGTGAAACACTGCGCTTAGGACCGGCCCGCGGCATCAGCAACCTGCTCACACACGACCATGCTCAGGTTACGATTGAAAGCGGTATTCTGCTGTGTATGCATCAGCGGCGGCTGTTGGACCCGCATAGCGCGCTGCCAGGCTGAGGTGTGTTGCACGGCCTGCGCTGCCGCCCATTCGGCCGGAGCCCGCTCATTCATAACCCTGGCCCGTGGCATTGGAGTATTGTTGTGGAGTGAACGGCGGCTGCGACCAGCAACACAACCCGGTGGATACCTGTTTTTGGCTGCCCGCTTGTTACCCCTGTTCCTGAGGCCCAAGCAGGCCGATTCCGATCAAGACCTCGCGCGCTTGCTCCGCTAACGCCGGGTGCATCCATACTTCGGCAGCGCCGAAGGATCCAATGGTGAGCCCGTACACCTGCCCCAGGCTATGCTGTTTGACGTAGGCGGGTATGCCTGCCTCCGCCAACGCATCTTTGGCCATTTCGGCTTCCACAGGTCCGTGGAGAACCGCAATCAAGACCGGTTGGTCGTCGCCCTGCCCACCGAAACGTGTGGTTGTTGCTGGTGTCGTTTGTGACGTTGCCGCGGCCGGTCGTACCGGCCGCTGTTCTGCAGTCTCTGCTTCCAGTCTACGCCAGGGCCATGTCTGCTCCATGCGCTCCTCCAACTGAAAAACTGCGTCGCAATCTTGGTTGCGACGCAGTTTGATACATTGTTGTGATCGGCCCTCAATTATGCGGCGGCGCGCTCACGTCCGAACACACGCCGCCAATCATTCGCCCAGCCATTTTCCCACACTACCAGCAGCTGCGCGGCATTGAAGATCGACGAGTATGTGCCCGAAAGCAGCCCGATCGTCAAAATCAAGACAAAGTTGCGAATGGTGAAGCCGCCAAACAGCAGCAGCGCCAGCAGAGTTAGCAAGGTTGTGAGCTGCGTATTGATCGAGCGCGTCAGCGTCTGCACAATTGATGCATTGACGATCTCTTCAAACTTTTGGCCGGTGCGGCGCTGCGCCAGGTTTTCGCGTACCCGGTCGAATACAACGATGGTGTCATGTACCGAGAACGAGATAACCGTCAGCAGCGCGGTCAAAAAGAGCGCGTCGACTTCGAGGCCAATGAAGTAGCCCAGAATGGCCGCAACGCCGAGCACCAGGATCACGTCATGCAGCATGGCCAAGATGGCGCAGACGCCATAGCGCACGGGATGCGGCGCTTTGCGAAACGCAAACGTGAGATAGCCCAGAATAGCCAAGGAGGCGACCAGGACCGCCAAAAATGCCTGCTGCGTAGACTCACGGCTGACGGTCGAGCCCACCGTCTCAAAGCGCGAAAGAGTCGTACCCGGAAATGCCTGTGCTACCGCGTTGGCAATTTCTTGCCGCTTGGGGTCTTCGGTCGGAACTTCCTTGGTCCGCACCGCCACCACAACTTGCTGCTGATCGTTCGGCGGACTAACCTGTACGTTGGGTTCGATCTCGGCGCGCTGGTAGATTGCGGCAATGTCGCTTGTCGCAATCGCCTCGCTCCGATTCGGGATCACGAACTCCCACAGTGTTCCACCGCTGAAGTCGATGCCCGCGCGCAGGCCACCGCCCGGCATGACCAAAAAGATCAGCCCGGGAATGATTACCAGCAATGAGATGGCAAACCACCAATAGCGTTTTCCAACAAGATCAAGCATCGTTTTTCCCTAATTCAAGACTGCGCCAACCGGTGTGGGAACAGGTGATCAGAGCAACGGTCTATCCCACCTGGTTCCCTGGCCGCGCGTGCGTTAAATCGCTTCGGCCGCCCGGCTAACGCTCGGCTGGGTCGGGTTCTCGACCGCGTACCACCAGTAATTGCGGAACGCGCCCGACTCGACGACCAGCCGTAAAAAGGTGCGTGTGATCACGACCGAGGTAAACAGGCTGACCATGACACCGAGGCCAAGCGTTAGCGCAAAGCCACGAATAATACTGACGCCAAAGTTCGAACCGAACCAGTACAGGATCAACGTCGTGATCATCGTGGCAATATTCGAGTCACGGATCGAGGGCCAGGCGTGAATAAAGCCTTCTTCGGTCGCGCTGGCAATGGAGCGGCCCCGCCGCAGCTCTTCCTTCAAGCGGGCGAAGATCAAGACGTTGCCGTCAACCGCAAGCCCAATCGACAAAATGAAGCCGGCAATACCAGCTAGCGTTAGCGTGATCGGGATCAAGCGATACAGCGCAAACGAGATCGCCGTGTAGATCAGCAGCGCCAACACCGACAAAAAGCCGGGCAGGCGATAATAGAAGATCATCAGCAGCGCGACGGCGATCAAGCCGACGATACCCGCGATCTCGGACGCCCGAATGGAGTCTTCGCCCAAAGTTGCCGAAACGGTGCGGCTTGTTTCTACGTCAAAGCCAACCGGCAGCGAGCCGTAGCGGAGCACGTTATACAAGCTATCACGCTCTTGCACGGTCGCCGAGCTAATCTGACCGCTACCCGGCAGCACATCACGGATCGTGGCGCTCGAGATCACCCGATTATCCAACACGATCGAAAGGTACTGCCCGACGTTCTGCGCGGTGAACTGCTGCAGCTGAGTGGCCGAATCGCCCTCGAACTCAAACGAAACAATCGGCTGTCCACTCTGGTCAATACCTGGCTGCACCGATCCCGACTTGAGCTCCGCCCCGTCGGCAACAACATTAAACACTGGGCCAGTCATTGCCTGCTGCAGCTGCGCGACATCGGTAATGTTTTGGGTATTGGTCAGCGTATCGGTAGCACCGAGGGATGGCGTCGGGCTGCCGCTGGTACGGACCAGCCGGCCTTGCTCAAGATATTCGCGCTGCCCGCTCTGCGGGTTGAGCGGGTCGATGAATTCGAGCTTGCCGGTCGAGCGGATCGTAGCGAGTGCCTGCTCTGGTTGATCCACATCGGGCAGCTCAACGATGATGCGGTCGGCCCCCGAGGTTTGAACCGTGGCCTCGCTCACGCCCAGACCGTTAACGCGGTTCTCGATCACCTGGCGGGCCGCTGCGAGGTCTTCCGCCGTTATATCAGCGGCGCGTGAACGCAGCAGCACTTGTGTGCCACCACGCAGATCCAGCCCAAGCCGGGTGTGAGCGTCGCGCCAAAAAACGCCGGCACTCGGCCAAGGAGCCTGGCCTGCGTTGGGCGGCGTCTGCTCTCCATTGGGATCGCTACCAGCACGAATGGTTGGGGTGAAGTCAATCCACAGCGATAGGCCTGTGATCAGCGCGATCAAGGCCAGTAAATACAATTCTCGTCTCCGCACGGCAGGTGCCAGCCTCCTAGAAGATAGGGATCAATTGGGGTTCTGGGCCGACACTGGGCAGCGCGGTGGTGTTGCGCAACGTCTACATCAAGCAGTAGGTCGGCTCCGGAAACACGTTGAATTATAGGCTGTCCAAGACGGCTTGTCAAAGAATTGGTAAAAACGGTATGATAGTATTACCGCTTTATGAGGGTGGACAGCAGAACCGGATCACTTGGAGGTACGTAGTGTAGTATGGATTGGACGTGCTTCTGCGGAAAGGAAAATGGCGATGTTGATTATACGCGCGCTTGAAGCGCTTGCTGCTTGGCTGGAGCGTCTGTTGGGAGCTCCAAGCCCAGAGCTTGTGCCGGTGCCCGTTCCGGTTGAACGGCCGCGCCGCCGACGCTGATAGATCCATGCTCGCGCTTGTTCCGCGCACGCTATTTGCTGTCCCTGCCGCCGGCAGGGACAGCTTCGTTTAACATGGAAGCTCTGGTATGCAGCTAAGGGATGCCTTGTGGTTGGTTGATGATGTGCAAGCGGCCAATGTGTACATCATCGGCACAGACGATGGTGCGGTGATTGTTGACTCCGGCATACGCGGCAGCGCGGCCGCAATTTTGGCGGAGCTAAGCCGTGCCGGTTACGATCCAGCTCAGGTGCGAGCCGTGGTCGTTACCCATGCCCATGTTGATCATATTGGTAGCTTGCCCGAACTACAGCAAGCCACGGGTGCGCCCATCCATGCGCCCGCAGGCGAGGTGGCGGCGATCAGGGGCCAAGCGCCGTTGCCGCATCCGCCCGGAGTTTACGGTCGGCTGTTTGCCGCAGCCACAAGCTTGATGCGGCCGGCTCCGGTTAAGGTTGAGCATGCCCTCAAAGCCGGGCCGAGTGTTGAGGCGCTGCCTGGCTGGCATGTTGTGCCGACCTCAGGCCACACGTTGGACCATATCTCGCTGTACCAGCCTGACCGACAACTCTTGATCGCGGGCGATGCGCTGGCAAACTTCGGTGGGCTGCGAATGTCGCCCTGGCCATTTACCTCCGACATGCGGCGCGCACGCGCATCTGCCGCGCTGTTAGCGGGTTTACCATTGCGCAGCATCGTATTTGGCCATGGAGCGCCACTGCTGGACGATGCTCGCCTCCATGCGCAACTCACAGCGCTTGCTCAGCGGAGCCGGTACCGGTGAGCGCTATAGCCCTGGGTCACCTGTAAATAAGACCTGTGCCGCTGCTTTTGGCTTGCAATGGCTTGGTTTGATGGTAGAATTACCGCCAGCCCCGTAGCTTTACACAAGAGGTACTCATGGACCCCAATTTTGCCTTGATGCAAGCCATGTTTATTGCGCTCGCTGGTTGGATTGCGACATGCTATCGTATTGTTCATTCACAAATTAAGCCTGAAACTCGTCGGCTGCTGGTTGTTCCGCTCTGGTTTCTGTGGATGGCACTTGCGCTTGGCGGGCCGATCTTCCAAGGCGTGGTTTCCGCTCAGGATGCGCTTTCAACTGGGGTCAGCTTTAGTCTGGGTATGCTGCTGGTGCTGTTTATGCGGCGTGCCAATACCCGCAAATCCCGTTAGTTAGTCAGTTTTGGTAGGTCCTTGGCGACGCGGGAGTTGTGCTCCCGCGTTTTGTGTTGCTTGTGGGCATTCCTCGCAGCACATTGGCTTGCACCATGCTTAATCCGCCTCCTCCTCGCTCCTCACCTCATATCTAGCTGGCCCAAAATCGTTGTAACATAGTGCAGCTTCAGCAGGCTGTGCCACAGTTGTTGGAAAGGAAGGTGTCGGGTGGGCAACCTTGATGCGCATTGCTTGGGAATGTTGTTCTGCGCTCCTGGTATCACCGCTCTGCGTTGGAGCAGATGCTTATGAGCCATGCGCGCGCCGCGGTAACAGTGATCGGAACCGGCAGCTGGGGCACAACGCTGGCAATCGCGTTGGCAAGGCATGGACGTGCTACAACGCTGCTTGCGCGCACGGCGGAAGAGGCCGCACTGCTGCGAACCGCCAATGCGCATCCCCGCGTTGCTCCAGGCGTGGCATTTCCTGCCGCGCTCCGCGTCGAGTCCGATCCAGCGCTTGCGCTGCAGGATAGTCAAGTGGTGCTGTTGGCAGTGCCTTCACAAACCATGCGCGCCAATACGGAGCAGATCAGGCGCCATCTGCCGCCCAACACCGTGATCCTGAGTTGTGCCAAGGGCTTTGAGCGCGGTACGCTCAAGCGCATGAGTGAGGTGCTGGTCGAGCTGCTGCCCGAACACGCGCGCGGCATCGGCGTGCTGTCCGGGCCGAATATTGCCCGTGAAGTGCTGGAAGGCAAGCCGGCCACAACGGTGGTGGCAACCCATGATCATGATCTGGCCCCAGTTGCTCAGCGGCTGCTCACAACACCTACGCTGCGGGTGTATAGCGGTGACGATGTTGTGGGGATCGAGCTGGCCGGCGCGCTCAAAAACATTATTGCCCTTGGCGCTGGCATTGCCGACGGTTTGAACGCTGGCGATAACGCGAAAGCTGCTTTTATCACACGGGGCCTGGCCGAGATCGCGCGGCTAGGCATTGTGCTGGGCGCGAGTCCGCTTACATTTGCGGGCCTGGCTGGCCTGGGCGACCTTGTGGCCACGTGCGCAAGCCCGTACAGCCGCAACCGGCGCATGGGCGAGGCGTTAGCCCGCGGCGAGAGCCTGGACGCGGCACTGGCGCAGCTGGGCCAGGTGGCCGAAGGCGTCACGACCGTGCAAACGGCGCGGGAGCTGGCAGCACAGCATCATGTCGAGCTGCCGATTGCGGACCAGCTTTTCCAGGTGCTGTATAACGGCAAAACGCCCCGGCAAGCCATCGCCGAGCTGATGCAGCGCGAGGTGAAGCACGAGCTGGAAGGTATGCGTGGATTGCTTGGTCTCTAGGCTCGTGCAGGACAAACCCAGTGCGTGACCAGCACGTGGCCGTGGAACTAAACGCCTTAAGCAGCGGAACAGGTAAGCAGCATAACCTGCATGCTAGTTTGGACGTTGCGCGTCTGCCGCCCCCTTTTCTTCCTGCCTCCGCAGCCGGTCTGCCAGCAGCATCCGCAGCTGACGTAGGCGGCCTTGATATTCAGGCGAAGCAATGTCATCGGTCCACATCACCAGCGCATCCTCGTTGTTATCGGTGTAATAGCGCTTGCGCGTGCCCCGGGCCTCAAAGCCATACTTGAGGTATAAATTCTGGGCTACAACGTTGGATACGCGTACTTCCAGCGTCATAAAGCGAGCGCCCAGCTCCAAGCCCAGATCGATCAAGCCATTCAGCACAAGCTCACCAACACCGTAGCCGCGCATTTCGGGCGCCGACGCAATGGTGGTGATGTGTGCCTCATCGACCGTCAGCCAAATACCGCCGTAGCCGACCACGGTGTATGGGCTGGGCGGCGCGCTCGCGTTGAAGCGAGACAGCAGCAAATTGGTGATCCAGTTCCGGCGTGGCTCCGGCTCATGGAGCTGGTCCGCTGGCCGGGCGTGACTGTAGCGCGCCACAATGTAGCGCGAATGCTCGGGCGATCGCAGCTCACGTAAATACGTTGTCGCCGACCAGGGCGTGGTAAAGCTTTGACGCTCAATCTCTTGGACACGCGGCACGTCCGACTCACGCATGGGTTCGATGAAGAAGTACACGCGGCGCTCCTCGTTTGCTGCGGCCAACAAAGCAAAACAGAGCGTCCTGTTGCCCTTTTGCTTTCTGATATGAGCGTATTGCCGGATTACTTCGGCTGCTCAAGCACCCTGGCGCTGTCCACCTTGATTTGCTGCTGGTAGCGCCCATCTGCAAAGCTGCCGATTTGGAACGTTCCTGTTACCTCAACCAAACCCCATACGAAGCTGCCGTTAGGCCCCACATGCAGCTCCCCCGACTTGTCGGCCGGAAAGCCGTCCATGCCCATCGTTACGCCACCCGGCGCGGGTGCGAGCCCTTCGGCGTTCTCGGGAGTTTTTTCACGTTCAACGCGCTCAACAAACATGCCTTGGGTAGCCGGACTCCAAAAATAGTAGCCTTGCGAGGTAACCGTCTGGTCCCGATATTGTTCGGATGCTCGGGCCAGCTCGAAAATACTGACTTTGCCTTCGCCCAGCGGCTCGTCCTTCACGGCTGACACAAGCCGCTCAACCTTTTGCAGCGGCTTCGCCTGCCGCACCTGCATACGATAGCGATAGGCGCCGTTCGGACCATATCCTCCCGCCACCTCAAACAAGCCGGTAACCTCGACAACTCCCCACACGGAGTCACCCGGTCGATGCAGATCTGCCGTCACTTCTGCCGGAAAATTTTCGAGCCACACCGCGCCGGTGCTGGCCTCACCCACGGTGGTTGTGGACGGCTTGCACTCGCCGTTGGCTTCACAGGTGACGCTGGCATAGATCGGTTGGGCATCACGGGTGCCATCGGCCGTGCTTAAGCCGGGTAACAAGACCGACGTAGCCGGGTCGCCGGGCTTCCATAAGTAGTAGCCTTGCGCGGTTACTTCCTTGCCGGCGAACTCCTGTGGGCGTTGTGTCAGGTCGTAAATGGTGGGTGGTGTGTTAAAACTGAATGCTCCGGCAGTACCGCCGCAAGCAGTCAGCACAAGTGCAACGAACGCGAGAACAATTCGCCGTGCGCGCTGTGCGCCACGAGACATGCTGCTATCCTCCTCGGATTGGATCGGCCAGGATTATAGCAGACCGTCTGCGCTTTGGGCAATGCGCTTTGTGAAATAAGTTGACAACTCTTTTACGCTTGACCTATACTTCGTGATGATTTCACAAAGTCGCTAGCAGCATGGAGCTCGTGGTGGATAAGCAGATGATGCCGCCGGATGTGGTGGTCCGCCGGCTGCCGCTTTACGCTCGCACACTGGCTTACCTCCAACAAGAGGGTAAGAAGTCAGTGTCTTCACAAGAGCTAGGCGCGCGGATCAACGTCACGGCGGCTCAGATACGGAAAGACCTTTCGTACTTTGGTCAGCTCGGGAAACAAGGCATCGGCTATAATGTCGACGAACTGCTCCAACATATTAACCGGATTCTTGGCCTCAGCCAAGACTGGAACGTGGTCCTTGTTGGCCTGGGACCCCTGGGTCAGGCAATCGCGCGGTACAGTGGCTTTGGCGAAAAAGGGATTCATATTGTCGGCTTGTTCGACGTCGATCCCCACAAAGTTGGCACGGAGTTCGCGGGTCTCACCATTCGCCACGTCGATGAGCTGCCGATGGTCGCGCGTGAGCATCAGGTGCGGATGGCGATCGTGGCCGTTTCGGCGGAGCATGCGCAGGAGGTTGTTGAGCTGCTGGTGAAGGCCGGCGTGGAAGCAATTCTGAACTATGCCCCCGTGATCGTCCAAGTGCCAACGGGCGTTTGGGTCCGCCATATCGATCCGGTCTCACTGCTGCACAGCATGACCTATTACTTGGCGCGTGAGTCGACGCTGCCGCCGGCCTAGCAGGTCACTGGCTGGCGGCAGAAGAAGATGCTTCCCCAAATGTTTGTGCCTCCTCCACTCATCTATCAAATCTGTTGTTGCTCGACCGGTTCGGCGGCGGGTTGCTTGTGCGCCACCACAAGCTGGCGGAGGCGTTCGACCACCTGTGACCTGAGCTGAGCCGCGCCGGGTGCTTGCGCCAGCAGCCAATACTGTGCGTCCAGCAGCACGCTGTTTTCTTCCAGGCCGGTAATCACCACTTGGGGAGCGGGGTTGCTTTCGATGCCCGGTTGTTCGCGCAGGGCTGCTTCGAGCCGCTGCCGGACTTGCTCGACCGGTAGCGTATCTGGAATCTTGATCGGAACATGATAGCGCCGGCGGGCATAGCGGGTGAGATTCACAATCGAATTGCTGTACACATCGGCGTTGGGCACAAGCACCTCCACCCCATCGCTGGTACGCAGGGTAGTGGCGCGCAGCGAAATGTCGGTAACAGTTCCCTCGAACTCTTTGACCTTGATGGTATCGTCAAGGCGGAATGGACGCAGAACCAGCAACAACACGCCCGCAGCAAAATTCTTGGTGATATCTTGCAGCGCAAACGCAATCACCAATCCCGCAATGCCGAGGCTGGCCACAAAGCTGGTGACAATCGCGGTCAAGCGAAAGATCGAGACAACAATCAACACGGCAAAGATCAGCACGCCGATGCGGGCCATCCGTCCAAGCAGCCGCGCAATTTCACGCTGACCGTTGCGCAGTCCCACCAGGCGCTCAACCGCACGCTGAGCTCGGTCGTCAACAAAAAATGCCACCAGGAGCACAATCAGCGCGATAACGATGTTGGGAATATTTGTGATGACCGTCTGCTGCCAGTGAGCCACACTAGCTAGAAAATCTTGTCCCAATTCGTTCATTTTGTCGGTTCCCCAGCGATTTTGATTTGTTAGCTGTTGGCAGCCGAGGAGTATAGCAT
>JADDQF010000108.1 GCA_016781505.1 bacterium | reverse complement strand
GCCGCCTTGACGCGGCTTCGGCCATCCTCTATACTTTAATCAGCAAAGCGACGACGGGGACACGGAGACCGTGGCGCTGTACCAGAGAGCCTGTGGCTGGTGTGAACAGGCACAGCAAACGCGTTGAACATCACCCCTGAGCTGATCGCCGAACTGAGCCGCGCAGGCCAAAGTAAGCCGATCCGGGCTCGTCACCCGTTACCAGTGACGGAGATGTGATAGCATCTCACCGAGCGGGCGTATTATGCGCCAAGCGGGGTGGTACCGCGGGGTTTTGAGCCTCGTCCCCTTATTGGGGGCGAGGATTTTTGTTTTAAAGGTTTCAGGCAACAGGCTATAGGGCAACGCCAGCACGGCCTTCGACCACCTGTAGCCTGAAACCTGAGACCTGAGGCCTTTAAGGAGCAACAGCATGGCATTCAAGCCGGTTGACACGCGTGGTTCGTTTCCCAGCCTTGAACAGGAGGTTCTGGACTGGTGGAAGGCGCACGACGTCGTCAAGCAGTCGCTGGCCAGTGGCGACCGCAACAACCCTTTTATCTTTTTCGAAGGACCGCCCACCGCCAACGGCAAGCCGGGCGTCCATCATGTCGAGGCGCGCGTCACCAAAGATATCATCAACCGCTTCCAGCGCATGCAGGGCCGCCATGTCATCGGCGCGCGTGGTGGCTGGGATACTCACGGGCTCCCGGTTGAGGTTGAGGTTGAAAAAGAGCTGGGCTTCAAAGGCAAGCCCGACATCGAAAAGTATGGCATCGAGGCGTTCAACAAGGCCTGCAAGGCCAGCGTCAACCGGTATGTCGATCTGTTTGAGCAGCTAACCACGCGCATTGGCTATTGGCTGGACCTTGAAAATCCGTACACCACCTACGACAACAGCTATATCGAGTCGTTGTGGTGGATCATGCGTCAGCTGTGGGATAAAGACCTCCTTTTCCGCGACTACAAGGTAACCTGGCATTGCCCGCGCTGTGGCACGACTCTGGCCGATGCCGAGGTGGCGCAGGGCTACGAAGAAAACACCGACGATCCATCGGTCTGGATCTGCTTCCGCGTGCAGCCGTCAGATCATGCACTGGCTGATCAGCTGCAAGGCGCGTCCTTGCTGGCCTGGACCACCACGCCCTGGACGCTGCCGGCCAATGTTGCCCTCGCCGTCAAGCCCGACGCCGATTACGTGCTGGCCGAAAAGGAGGGTGCCCGCTACGTCATGGCTGCCGCGCTGGTGCCGGCAGTGCTCGGCGAGGATGCCCAAACGCTCGCAACCTTTGTGGGCCGTGATCTGGTGGATCTGCGCTACCAGAAGCTCTTTACCGGCGTTGTGGGCGCGGGAGATACCGTCGATCTCAACACCGCCTATCGCGTGGTCGCCGACGACTTCGTCTCGCTGGACGACGGTACGGGCATCGTGCATATCGCGCCGGCCTATGGTGACCTTGAAATCGGGCGCAAGTACGGCCTGCCGACGCTCTTCTCGGTGGACCTCAACGGCAACGTCATGCCCGAGTTCAGCGACCTGGGCTTTGCCGGCCTGTTCTTCAAGGATGCCGACCCGCTGATCACGCGAAACCTCCAGGAGCGCGGCCTGCTCTTCAAGGGCGGACGGGTCAAGCACACCTATCCGTTCTGCTGGCGCTGCAAAACGCCGCTGCTCAACTTTGCCAAGCGCTCCTGGTACATCCGCACCACAGCCTTGAAAGATCGGCTGGTCGCGCACAATCAGACGATCAATTGGGTACCTGCGCACATCAAGAATGGTCGCTTCGGCAACTGGCTCGAAAACAATATCGACTGGGCCATCTCCCGTGAGCGCTACTGGGGCACGCCGCTGCCGATCTGGAGTTGCGAAAGCTGCGGCAAGATCGAAGTGCTCGGCTCGGTGGCGGAGCTCAGCGAACGCGTCGGTCAGGATTTGAGCCAGCTTGATCTGCATCGGCCATACGTCGATGCGCCAAGCTGGGATTGCAGCGATTGCAGCGGCTCGATGAAGCGTGTGCCGGATGTTGCCGATGCCTGGTTCGACAGCGGCGCCATGCCGATCGCGCAGTGGCACTACCCATTCGAAAACCAGGATATCTTCCAGATCGCGCAGCAGGCGGATTTCATCTCGGAGGCCATCGACCAGACACGCGGCTGGTTCTACACGCTCCATGCCCTGGCAACGCTGCTCTTTGATCGTCCGGCCTATAAGAACGTCATCTGCCTGGGACTGCTGGTGGCCAGCAACGGCGAAAAGATGTCGAAGTCGCGCGGTAACACGGTCGATCCGTTTGCGCTGATGGAGCAGTACGGCGCCGATGCCATGCGCTGGTATATGTTCGCCAGCGCGCCGCCCTACAACACCCGGCGCTTCGGTCCCGACCTGGTCGCCGACATGCTGCGGCAGTTTATGCTGACGCTGTGGAATACCTACGGCTTTTTTGTCACCTATGCCAACCTCGACGGTTGGCAGCCGGATCAGGGCTCGACCAGCGAGCTGCAGCCGATCGACCGGTGGGCGTTGGCCAGCCTCAACAAGCTGGTGCGTGAAGTCTCCGACGATGTCGCCAACTACGACATCTATCAGCCGACCAAGCGCATCGAGGCCTTTGTGGAGGAGCTGTCCAACTGGTACGTGCGCCGGAATCGTCGCCGTTTCTGGAAGTCCGAGAGCGATGCCGACAAAAACGCGGCCTATACCACGCTGTACACCTGCCTGGTTACGCTCTCCAAGCTGTTGGCGCCGTTCATGCCGTTTGTGAGCGAGGCGATGTACCGCAATCTGGTGGCAGAGCAAAGCGCAAGCGAGCCGAGCAGCGTGCATCTCGCGCCCTGGCCGGAGGTGGACGAGTCCTTGATCGACGAGCAGCTGATCGCGGATACCCAAACCTTGCTGCGGGCTGTTACAGCAGGACGGGCAGCGCGTAAAGCCAGTGCGGTTAAGGTACGCCAGCCTTTGCAAACGCTGTTGGTCCGCGCGCCAACCGCCACCCAAACCGATGGCCTGCGGCGCTTTGAGGAAGAGCTGCGTGACGAGCTCAACGTCAAGGAGATCAAATACCTGGAAGGCGGCGCGGGCCTGGTTGAGTACCGCTTCAAGCCAAATCTTAAGCTCGTGGGCAAGAAATATGGCAAGCTGGTGCCCGCGATCAAGTCGGCCCTGGAAGAGCTGAAGGGCGAGGTTGCGGCCGAAGCTGGACGCCGGGCCGAGGCGGGCGAAACGATCGTCGTGCAGGTCGATTGCCAGCCGTTTGAGCTGCAGGCCGACGAAGTTCTGGTTGAAACATCGTCGCCCGCAGGCTATGCGGTAGCCGAAGACGGCGGCGTGCTTGTCGCGCTGGACACCACGCTCACGGATGAGCTTCGGCTGGAAGGCGCCGCCCGCGATCTGGTGCGTGTGGTCCAGGATGCGCGGAAAGATGCCGGCTTCGAGATCGCGGACCGGATCAAGCTGTACCTCAGCGGCCTGGGAGCGCACCACGAGGGCGTCTCGCTGGACCAGCTGATGACGCGCCACGGCAGCTACGTCCAGAACGAGACGCTGGCGACCGAGCTGAACGTGGCGGGTATTCCTGAGGCGGCGCACCAGGTCAGAGTCGAGATCGGCGGCGTGCCCATGGAGATCGGCGTGGTACGGGCCTGAGTTGCAGGCTTCGCCGACGCATAACGCGAGGGGAGGCTGCCCATTTGGGTCAGCCTCCCCTCACTTGTTGCCCGAGTTCTTGCGAATCCGCGGTGTCGCTATCACTAGCATTTGCGATTAAGCCACCGTGGCACTCGCGCTGTACACGTCGCACCGTTCGGCCTGTCATAGTTGCGGACAATCGCTAGCTATTCGATCAGTGCGGCCCGATCAATGCCGGGCAAGCCGAGCTGCATCTCGCCGTCCGCGCGGCGGCCAAGCGCCAAGCGGATGCTGTCCAGCACCTGTCGCCGATGCTCCGGGTTGCTGACCACATCCAGATCATCGGTGTCGATCGTGAGCACCGGACACAGATCGAAGCGGCGCAGCCAGTCTTCGTAGCGGCGATTCAGATGCTCCAGGTACTGCGTCGGGATTTTCCGCTCCGAGCTGCGGGCTCGACCGTCGATGCGGCGCTGCAGCATCGGCACGCTCGCCCGTAGATACACCAGCAGCGTCGGCGGGGTGATCGAGTGGGTCAGCGCCTGGTACAGCCGCCGGTAGGTCCGAAAATCGCGGTGCGACAAAATACCTTGCTCCAGCAGGCCCTTCACAAAGACCTCGTAGTCCTCGTACATCGAGCGGTCCTGGACGACCGAGATCGGCGTGTCGACAATTTCCTGCTGCTGCTCAAAGCGCTGCGATAAGAACCAGACCTGCGAGTGAAACCCCCAGCGCTCGCGATCCGCGTAATAATCGTCCAGATAGGGATGATCCGCGACCAGTTCATAGTAGGGTTGCCACCCGAAAGCATCGGCAAAGATACCGACCAACGTAGACTTACCAACACCGATGTTGCCGGCAATGCTGATGTAGTGCCGCCGCCCGAGTGCTTCCGTGCCCACAACCGTGCTCTCCTGTCGTCCCACCTGCATGTTGGCTGGCGCTGAGCGTGCCAGGCTCCTCGCGATTATAGCACACTCGTTTCACTGGTTCGTCACCGAGCTAGGATCGGAGGAAAGCTGAGTTGCGATCAACAAACCACCAAGCGCCAGACGGCAGCTTGATGGTTAGCACTTCCACGAATATGCAAAAACCAGCTTCGAGAGCGCTGACTGGCCCGACGCGGCCATTTAATGATGCAGGGGAACTCGGACCTGCACGATTGTGCCGGCGCCGGGTGCGGACGCGATGGCACAGGTTCCGCCAAGCAGCTCAGCCCGCTCCCGCATGTTCCCCAGACCATAGCTGCCCTGCTGAATATAGTTCGCTTGCGTGCGCTCAACATCAAAGCCCCGGCCGTTGTCCTGCACTTCCGCAATCAGGGCTGATGCATCGGCACGCAGACGAAACCACACGTGTGTCGCCTCGGCGTGCTTGCGCGCATTGTTGAGCGCTTCCTGCATAATGATAAAGATGGCGCCTTCGGCATCGACCGATAGGCGAGGCAGATCGGCGGGCACGTTCAGTTGGATCTGTAGCCCATTTGAATTGTTCACCCGCGCAACATACTGCTGCAGCACGCTGACCAGGCCTTGTTCGGCCATGCCCAGCGGTCGCAATTCGTACAGCACAACCCGCAAATCACGGGAAACTCGTTTTAACTGATCATGGAGATCGTCGAGCGCTTCGTTAAAACGATCTGGCGCCCGCTCCGCAACGCGGCGTACATATTGCACACTCAGCGCGGCGACGGCTACCTGCTGAACAGGGCCATCATGCAGATCGCGCCCAATCTGGGTTCGCACCTCGACTTCGCGCCGGATCAACCGCTCCTGTTCGAGGCGCAACACCGCGGTCAGCTTGTTATTGGTCGCCAAAGCGCGGGCAATTTCCTCACGATGGGACTGCTGAAGTTGCCGCTGAGCAGCCTGACGTGCCAGCGCATTGCCAACCATCACCGCAATCAGATCCAAACCTTCCCCTGACAATGCCGAAGCCCCATCCATCACCTGCAGCCAACCCACAACGTCGACGCCGCACTTAAGGGGCAACAGCCACACGAGGCCGTCGGCTAACGGTATGCTCAAACGCAGGAATGGCGCGGATGCCCCTTCGACGGCCTCAGCAACACAATTTTGTGCTGCCTGCGGCATTATGCCGGAGGTAATATCAACCACGGCAGTATCCGGCTCGTTATAGGTAATGCGGCAAGCACATGCATTGGTAACAGCGCGTAGTTCGTCCGCAACCCGCCTAAGCAGCTGCTCCGAGTCTGCTATGTCAGCTGTCAACAGATCAACGAGCTGCCGCCACCGCTGCAGGCCGCTTGCTGATTGGAGTGTTGCTGCTTCAAGCATTCCAGACACCATGTTAACTCCAACCATCAGCGACGAAAAAGCTTGCAGACGTGTGCTGGAACTCGTTAACGTCGCCTATAACCATATGTAAGTGTAAGCGAAGATTTCTAGACACGATCAGGTTATGACTCTACACGAACTGCCAACCGGTCTCAGGCTACTGCTAAGTACGTCAGTACCGGCTGTGCAAACAAGATTTGGCCATGTATGACCAGGAATTTACTGGACCGATAGCAGCGCTGCACTGAGGTGCAGAGCCATACGGTATCACAGCACGCCCTACCCGCAGCAATTCGCCGACGACGTACACGATGGAATTGTTTAGGGTGTCGTGAAAAGTAAAACCATTTTAAATTAAGCACTCCATCCGCCTAAAGGGCAATAGCGCGACGGTCGTGTTGGGGTGTAGCACCAACAGCGGCGCAGGAACAGCCTTGCAGCGAGGAACGTCCCCTGGCTATAATCGAACGATTATCCAATCCTTGCGGGTGCGGGGTTGCCGGATTGTCGCGGCGACGCGAACCGGCCTGCAACAAGATCAGAAACTGCATGAACATCCTCGTCTTCGGCAGCGACAGCTCCGCGCACGTCATCGCCTGGAAATTAGTGAATAGTGCGCATGTACAAGAAGTAATTCTGGCTCCCGGCAATGGCGGGACGCATTTTTTCGCGCCTGCAACTCAGCTCAACTCCCAGGATGCCGGCGCCGTTGCCAGCTTCGTTTTAAGCGAGGAGATCGATCTGGTGGTAGCCGATATGCGGGGCATAGCACTTGGGCTGCCCGATGAGCTCCGTGCACTGCCGCTGCCGGTGACCGGGTCCAGTCAAGGCTTTTGGGCACTGCGGCAAAGTCGCTGCCAGCTCCGCGAGTGGCTGCACCAGCACGGCTTACCCTTGCCGCGCGGCCAAGTGTGCCCGACGGTATCCCAGGCCGAGAAGCTCGCCGCCACACTAAGCTTGCCCTTGACCATCGCCGCGGACAGGCAGGACGGCTTAGTTATCACTTGTACGGATCGCGCGACCATTCCCCAAGCCATTGCCGACTGCATGGCGGCCAGCAAGGCCGCCGGGATAGTTGTCGAGGAGCTTGTCAGCGGGCCGGTGGTAACCGCCGCTGTGCTGACGGATGGCGGATACGGCGTGTCCATTCCTGCCACATGTCTGGCCCGCGATCCGCAAAGCGCGGATACGGCACCATTCATGGATGCCGACCGGGCTGCGGGAGTTCACGGTGCAGCAACGCCCTTGTGGGCAAAGCTTGAAGGATTTTTGGAAGCGCAGGTTCGACAGCCGCTTCTGCGTGCCTTGCACGACGACGGGTGCGGCGCACGGGGCTGGATCAGCACCATATGCGTTCTCGGCTCGCGCGGCCCGGTCGTCCAAGGATTACACCTCGTCCCGTCCGGTATGGAGCTGGCAGCTACACTGCCGCGGCTGGCCAACGATCTCCTGCCACTGTTGCTCGGCTGTGCCCGGGGTACACTTGCCGCCGCGCCTCCTCCCGTGTGGGAGCATAAAGCCGTTGTTGGCGTTGCGCTGCGGCGGGCTGACACGTCACATCCCGATTATGCTGTTTCCGCAGGCGCCTTCGACTCATTCGAGCCCGGCATGCTCATTTTCCACCATGCGACCACACCACTTGTGCCCAATCCGTATAACAGTCGCGGCGCGCGCCTGGGTGGGAGACGGTCAAGCAGGCCGGGCTTTGGCGGCGCCCACCTCCCGCTTGAAGCATCGGCACGTGGCGCAACCAGTCCCCTGCTTGCAATTGCTGTTGGCAGCGCTCCAACCATCTCTGCCGCCCGCGAGCATGTGTACACCAATCTACGCCGTCATCCGAACGCAAATATCAGCTACAGCGCCGAGATTGGCGTGCGCGAGCTGTAACGGAGCGGGGACGCGGCAGTGCCCCGTCCCCGTCAACCAACAGCCACCCTGTGCCGTACGCTTACCGGTCGATCACCCGCACATACGTCACCGATTTGACGCCGCTCTGCGTTCCTTGCATCACCAGGCCATACACACCAGGCGGGAACGGGAACATAGCGCCAAAGCCGGCCCGGCCCTGCGCATTCGCCCGGAGTGGCCGTTGCTGTGATATCCGGCCATCCTCGCGGCCGACATAGAACGTTATTTCCTCGCCGGGGGCAAAATTAGCGCCCTCCACGGTTAGAAACGTTCCGATCACAATACAGCTACCCGGTGCAACCACCGCATTCTCGGACGGTGGCACGATACCACACCGATCTGCCGGCGTTTGACCACTACCCGGCGTGCTGCCAGCACCCGAACGAGCTGTCTCGTTGCCAAGCAGGCCTAACAGCACCTGATACTCGGCGGGCTTATCGGGATGATGTTCAAAACGCGCACGTTCAAACCACTGGGTTAGCACGTTTTGGCCCGAGCTATTCACCTCCAGCGCGGGCTCAGACAGGGGCAAGCCAAAGAGTGCAAGCGAACGACCATCCGGCGCAAGCTGGGGATCGCGCAGCCCGTTGCGCTTCCAATAGCTCAAAAATGGTTCGCAAACAGCATGTCCCGTCTCCGGAAAGAATTGGCAGCCTTCCGTCGGCTGGCCCTTGGGGAATGTAAACCAATCGCGGCCCTGCTGCCTCAGCTGCGTGTCGCTGAGCCGACCCAGCAGCACGTTGTAGGGCGGTGATTTTTCCGGATGATATTCGAAGCGGTTGCGCTCAAAGTATTGAACGGCAAAGGTGCCCTCGGCCGACGTTTCGGTAAATTCTTCGGTGATGGGGAATCCGAACACCGGCAGACCACCGTTCTGTTCCCAGAAGCGGCGGAACTCACCGCGCAGCGTGTGCTGGGTTTCGGGAAAGTACGCAACACCCGGCAGGTTCGGGTTCGGTACCGGCTCAAAGCCCGGCGCCTGCACGGAAGCCACGGCTCGCCCGGCGTTGATCCGACCGGCGCCATACTCGGAGTCTGGGCCACCAGGGCCAAGATCGTCCGCTGTGCTGGTGATGACTGACCGCAACGCATTAACATCTAAGCTTGGGCTGCGCGACAACAGGAGTCCGGCCAAGCCTGCCACATGCGGCGCGGCTTCGGATGTGCCGGAGGCAGCGAGGTACGGCACCGAATTCTGATTGATGGTGCTGGGAATATTCCAACCCGGCGCGGTGACGTCGACATAGGGCTGTACGCTGGAAAAGAACGCGCGCTGATCTTTGTCGTCGGTTGCGCCCACCGCCAGCACTTCGTCATACGCGGCCGGATATTCAACCGGATTGCCCCGATCGGCCGAGTTGCCAGCGGCCACAACCATCAGCGCATTTTTACTGGTCGCATAGCGCACTGCATCGCGAATAATCGGCGCGTCGTCCTCACCGCCCAGACTCAGATTGATAACGCGTGCACCATGATCCGCTGCCCAGCGGATACCACTGGCGACCCAGGCATCGGTTCCAGCACCCTCGTAGTTGAGGACCTTGACCGGCAGAATGCGGCACTGCCAGCACAGGCCGGCGATGCCCTCGCCATTATCACCCGCCGCCGCAATAATGCCGGCCGTATGTGTTCCATGGCCTTCATCGTCATTGGCATCGCTGTCATTGTTGACGAAATCGAAGCCTGGCAGCACACGCCCCGTAAAATCTGGATGCGAAGCGTTTACGCCGGTATCGACAACCGCGATCACGACGCTGCTGTTGCCCGTCGTCAGGTCCCAGGCGCCAAACGCGTTGACACGGGACAACGCATACTGGAACGTTGACAGCGGATCATTAACGCCGCGGTACGCGTGCCGAATATAGTTTGGCTGCGCAAAGGCGACCTCTGGATCGGCGGCTAGCCGCGCCGCAGCTGCTGCCACGTCCGCGGTTGGCCCCAGCTCGAGCTTGTAGGTCCGCGGCGCGACCGTGGTTGCCGCTTCCGCACCGAAGCTGGCAAAGCGCGCACGCACCGTTTGGGTGTTTGCAGCACCCTTGGCAACCAGGGAGGAGCCGTTGTGAAGCTGCACCAACACTTCACCCGGCACAAATGCCCGGTCGTGTTTGGGCCGACGAACAGGTTGGGAATCAAGCAGGAGTGGAGTGGGTGGTTGGGCTGCGACAGGCGTAACAACAGCTGACGCTAACAAAGCCAAAACAACCAGGGGGGCAAACCAGCGACCGAGATACATGCGATTCCTTCTTTGAAGCACGATTGCACGAGCCAATACCGCGTGAAGACTCTATGGCCAGGAGGAGCTACCGACAGAGTACGGCGGGGCGAAGGGCAAGAGTATTATAGCCAGCGCCGCCGCTTTCCGCAATGGTACCCCGGCAGCAAACAGGGCCAGTCAAGCAGCCACGAAGTCCTAGTTGGGCCTATGGCCATGGGACCACGCCCTTAAGGACCAGGCGTTGCGACGGGAGTTGGCCCCACAGTGGGTACGGGAGTACTGGTTGGGCTGGGTATGTCGGTCGGACGCGGGGTGCTGGTTAACGTCGGAGCTGGGGTTGCAGTTGGGGTCAACGTGGGTGGCCGAGTCGGCGTCGGCGTAGCGGTTGCGGTTGGCGGGCTGACAAGCGTGCGCAAGTTGGTATTGAGCGCCACAACCTCATCGGCGGCAAACCACCAGATGGCACCCAGACCGAGGACCAACGCCAGCAGCGCGGCTGTTGAAACCACCAGCCATTGCGGAACGTCGCGTGGTTGGGGCCGGCCGCCCAGATGAGCCAGGGGCTGGAATGGAAGATCGGCGTGTTCAGCCCGAAAATCGGCCACAGCGTGCTGAACATCCAGACCCAAATACTTAGCGTACGTTCTCAACATCTGCTCCGCCGAGCCGCGCGGCAGCATGCCAAATCGATCTTCCTCCATGGCTTGGAGATACCAGATCCGCAGCTTGGTATCAAGCTCGATCTGCACCAGCGATAGCTTCAATCGCTGCCGAGCCGTGCGCAGGCGGGCGCTCAAGGGCAGCTCTTCGATATTGCCGGCATACACATCGGCGCGCATACGCTCCTGCAACAACGAGTGCTCGGCGGCCATGTCCATGAAAAGCGGCGAGTCCGCTTCGTCGCTCGCGCCGGCATAGGCAGGCGCGGCACTCGCCGGCGTTGAAGCACGTGGCGTCAGCTGCCCGCCTACGGGGCCCGCGACGGAGCTTCTGGCAGGCACCCGTGCCCTGAGCCGCGCCAGCAGCTCGGCGGTCCGATACGGCTTGGCCAGAAAATCGGCCGCTCCTAGATTAAAGGCGGCGCTTATGTCTTCTTCTCGCGCATGGCCGCTCAGCACAATAACCGGCAGGCCACGGAACTCGACAGCTTCCCGCAAAAACTCCCAGCCCTGCCCGTGCTCCGTCGCGACGTCCAGCACCACCGCATCGATGGCCTCGGTGGCGATCATCCGCCCTGCAACGTCGAGCCGACTTACTTGCAGCGCGGTATAACCTGCCGCTTCAAGCGCCGACGCGAGCGAGGGCAGCAGTTGCGTATCGTCATCAATCAGCAGGAGCGTGGGCACGAATCTCTCCAGTTGGGCTAGCACAGTGGAACCAGAACACGGCAACGCCGCGTGTGCAGCACGCAAGCGCTTGCTCGGGCCCTACGTGGTTATTGAACGGTTTCACGCCGGGGATGCATTATAGCACAGGGGGTTGGCCTACTCCGTCGCGTGCTGGCGTTGGACGACGCGCAGCAGGGGCCACGACACCAGCGTAAACAGCGCAAGCGCTGCGGCAGTTCCATACAAGGTCAGGGGAAACCCAGCATACTCAATCGCCAGGCCTGCCAGGTAGGTGCCGAGTCCGCCGCCCAGAAATAAGGCGAATGCAAACAAGGCGACGGCAGTTCCGCGGAGGGTGGGCACCAGCTCCGTTGCCCGCGTTTGCAGCGTGCTGTGCGCGATCACAAAGCCGGCTCCGCTCAACAGCATAGCGAGTGGAAAAAATACAAAGGTCGGCTCCATGTTGACGAGCAGATACGCCAGCGTGAGCAAGCCGCCACCCCGCAGCAGCATTCCGCGCTCGCCAACGCGGACGACCAGCCGCCCCACCAGCCGCGCGGTGGCCATACTGGCTACGCCGCTCAACATCAGCAACGCGCCAATCGCCGCATACGACAGATGGTCCCGCTCAAACAGCAGCGCCCCTAGATACCCAATCGTGCTGGTCGCAGTCAAGCCTTCGAGGAAGACCAGGGAATATAAAGCCGTGGCACGGGCACCGGCATGTTGAAAAATGGCACGATATGGCCCCAGCAGGCCTTGCTTGCGTGGCCGGGCCGTGCGAGCGCGTTGTACAGGCAGGCGCAGGAGCACACCAGCAACGCACAGGGCCACGATCCCATATGCCAGAAAAAGCGTACGCCACGTCGCAATCGTGGCAATCAAGCCACCCAGTGCTGCTGAAACAACGCCGCCCAAGGACGCAATGCTGACCACCCGGCCTAATGCCGCTTGGCGCTGGGCATAGGGCACCGCGTCTCCTACGTACGCCAGGGCAACCGGGATCACGCCGGCCGCCGCCGCGCCCGTGACGAAGCGCAAAATCGTCAGCGCAAGCAGGCTAGGCGCAAAGCCGCTGACAAATGTTCCCAGCGCGAACAAGCCGAGCGCCGCGCCAATCACCTGCTGGCGACTGAAGCGATCGGCAAGCGGCCCGTACACAATCTGAAACACGCCATACGGGATCGTGTAGGCCGTAATCAACAAGCCTGTTTGAGCAACCGATGTCCGAAAGTCGCCTGCTAGCGCGGGCAAGATGGGCGCGATGACCCGAGCTTCGGCACTCACCATAAAGACCGCAGCCATGATCATGATCAGCAGGTGGGGCGCTGCGGGACCCTGTTGCGTGGGCTGCGGCGGCACACCTTCCAACACAGGTTGTTCGGCGGCTGCGGCTGTGGTTGGCTCGGGCAAGGCGCGCTCCTTTCGGCTCATTGACCTGGGGGAAGCATACCACCGAAAGCGCTCGCTCTGTTGCCGGCATTCGAGCTGGTTGCCAACCACAGGCCTAGCTGCAGCGTCGTTTGGTCCTGCGTACGGTTTGCTCCGATTGCGTATAATAGCCGGGCAACGTCCTCGGTCTCGCGTTCGTCGAACCACCGATCATTCGTGCCGTGTTGCACAGGAAAGGAACATCCATGACTAAGCATGACGGGTCGAGCAGCTTGTGGCATCAATTG
>JADDQF010000056.1 GCA_016781505.1 bacterium | reverse complement strand
ATTCACCAGGATCCGTACGCGTCGCTCAACCCGACGCGCAGTATCTCGCAAATTCTGAGCGCCCCGCTGCTTCACCACAAGTTAGTCAACTCCCGCCGCGCGCTCCAGACGCGGCTCGTGGAGCTGCTGGAGATCGTGGGCCTCACGCCACCTGAGGATTTTTTGCGCAAGTATCCGCATCAGCTCAGCGGCGGCCAACGGCAGCGTGTGTCCGTCGCTCGGGCGCTGACGGTCAATCCAGAGTTTATTGTGGCCGACGAGCCGGTGTCAATGGTGGATGTATCGCTCCGCGTCAGCTTGCTGAACATGCTGCTCAAGCTGCAAAATGAGCTTGGGGTGACCTTTCTCTTCATCACTCACGATCTTGCCGTCGCGAAGCACTTTGCCTGGCACGGGCGGATCGGCGTGATGTATCTGGGGCGGATGGTCGAGCTGGGTCCCACGCCGCAGATGATTCGCGAGCCGGTTCATCCCTACACGCGCGCGCTGATCGCGGCATTACCCGAGGCGGACCCCGAGATAACGCGCAACAAAGAACGTATGCGTCTCCGCAGCCCCGATATCCCAAGTCTGCTCCATTTGCCGGCGGGCTGTACTTTTCATCCGCGTTGTCCACTGTACGAGGCGGGCATGTGCGAGGTTGATCGTCCGGCCCTCGATGTCGTCAACCAGGGGGACCATTTCGCGGCCTGCTTTGTGATGGCGCGTGAGCTGGGACAGGAAGAGCGCCTCCCAGCCACAATTCCGCTGGACCATCGGAAAGCTAAGCAGGAAGTGTTATGACGCCAGAAGCTGGACGTGCCGGCTTTCGCATCGGTTGCCTGCTGATTCTGACATCGGCATTTCTGCTCGTGTTCCTGGAGCCGGGGAGCGCCGAGCACAGCATTACGCTTCTCACCCTACTCATGGGGCTGATTTTTACAGGTGCCCTGGCCCTCCTGGCATGGTGGAGCCAACGTTAGCAGCGCGCACCAATCTATCTACCGAGACCAGGCAGGTCATTGGGTAGGCGGCGTAGGCGGGCCATCTCCCAGGATAGTTGGCCCGGAACTTCGCTCAAATGTATATGATCACCACAAAGGAGGTGCTGATCGCAGGCTCAAATCGCGTGCAGTCGACCAATGACATTGACCGAATGGATGGAGTCATCCTTGAACATGGTTCCACAATGATGAGGAGACCAACATGCCCAAGCATTCGCTCGCTCACAGACAACTATTACTTGTAGCCTTCCTGGTTCTGCTTCTGCCGATTCTTGCAGCATGTGGCGGAGCGCCAGCCGGGGGAGGTCAAACGACGGAGGCTAGCACGGCTGCTCCGGCTGCCTCAGCTCAAGCTCCGGCCGCGTCCGCAGGGGCGGCCGGAGCAGCTGCCGCAAGCACCGCGGCAGCGCCAGCGGCTGGTGCGCAAGCAAGCGGTGGAGAGTTCCACGGAGCGTACCCGTACCAGCTACCGCCAAAGGGGCACTTCAACACCTTCGCCACTGATTCGATCCTTGGCGGCACGATCTACCACGATCTGCTTGAGATGCCTTTAGCACTTTACAAGTGGGATCCGAACGAGTTCGTGTCGATGCTGGCGACGGAGTGGGAGGTCATCGAGCCGGACACCTTCAGGGTACAACTGCGCGAGGGTGTCAAGTTCAACGACAACACAGACTTCAACGCGGAGGATGTTGTCGATACGTTCAACCTGCTGCGGCTGCAGAATACGGTTGTCTGGAGGTATCTCGAATCAGTAGCGGCTGAGGGGGACAACACCGTTAACTTCAAGATGAAGGAACCATCCACGGTTGTGCAGCGCTATGTGCTCCGCGAGCGCATTCGATCCGACTCGGTCTACGGGGAATGGGCCGACAAAGCCAGGACGCTCTTCGAGGGCGGCGCCACCTCTGACTCCCAGGAGGTCAAGGATCTGCGCCAGGAGTTCGAGGCGTTCCGTCCGGAGGCGATGGTCGTCAACGGGCCGTTTCAAATCGATCCGGCCAGCATCACCGAGGCGCAGCTGACACTCACCAAGGTACCAACCGCCTGGGATGCCAATACGGTCAACTTCGACCGAGTCGTGCTGTACAATGGTGAGACGCCGGCAATCACGCCACTGGTTCTCTCCAAAGAGGTCGATTACGCGACGCACGGCTTCCCGCCGGCTACGGAGAAGGCGTATCAGCAGCAGGGCATTGACATCGTTCGACCCCCGGTGTACTCGGGCCCCGCGCTTTTCATCAACTATAATGTAGTAAAGCCGCTCGCGGATCCGAAGGTTCGTCAGGCGATCGCGATGGCGATCAACAAGGACGAGAACGCCACCGTATCCCTGGGCGAGTCGGCCAAGAAGTCTCAGTACATGGCGGGTGTCGCCGACCGGATCCTTGAGCGCTGGGTCAGCGAAGAAGATCGCACCAAGCTCAACGCCTACGACTACAATCCGGAAGAAGCTGCCAGAATGATGGAGAGCCTCGGGTTCAAGAAGGACGGCGATGTCTGGGTTTCGCCGGACGGTACGCGGCTTGAGTACGAGCTTGGCTTCCCCGCCGAGTTCGCCGACTGGTCGGCAGCAGGGCAGAATCTGGCGACGCAGCTAACCAATTTCGGTATCAAGACGACACCACGTCCGGTGACCTTCAGCCAGTGGACACCCGATATGGACAATGGCCGGTTCCAACTGGGCATTAACGCCTGGGGCGCTGGCAACCCGCACCCGCATTTCTCGTACGTGGCCGACGTGCTGACCCACAACGCGCCGCAGGCGCCAGGTCCGGGCATGGCCTTCCCACTCAAGCAGCAGACCGAGTCGCTCGGCGAGGTTGACTTGCAAGAATTGACCGTTCAGTCTGCGGCCGGGTTGGACGAGGAGGCGCAGAAGGCGACCGTCACCAAGCTGGCGACGGCATTCAACGAGCTGCTGCCGATCATCCCGCTCTGGGAGCGCTATGGCAACAACCCGGTCCTACGTGATGCTCGTGTGACCGGCTGGCCGGCCCAGGGCGATCCGATCTACAACAACAGCCCGTATGCCGACTCCTTCGTCGTGTTGATGATCCTTGACGGCACGCTCAAGGGCGTCCAGCAGTAAGACAGCCCCGAAGCGCGGGGGCGGCGAGCCTTGAAGGCTTGCCGCCCCCGCTTGTTGTCCGGGCCGTCCGGCATCCGAGCCAGCGCTAAGCTGCCCCCTGTTTAGAAGCTGGTCGTCAAGTCGATCGCACGTCCGGTGCGCGCCGACTCCATGGCCATCAGCATGATCTCAAGCGCATGGCGCGCATGCTCTGCGCTGAGTACGGGCCTGCTCTTGTGCCAGATGCAGTCAACCAGGTGATCGACGAGGATCGCGCGCTGGAGCCGCACCTGGCGCTCCTCTTCTTGAAGCAGGCGCTGCGCATCGAGCGTGATCCAGCCGCCGATGCCCGGGACGGCGTCGACGCGGTAGACCTCGATCGGCGGCGCTCCAGCGCGGATCGAGCGGTAATCGGCGATATTGAGCGTCCCGGCGCGCCCGAAGACTTCGACTTTTGGGCTCTTTGCGGCGTTCACGTTAAACGTGCCGTCTATTACCGCGAAGGTCGACTGACCAAAATCAAGCATGAAGAGCGTGTTATCGTCGGCAGAGACTGCGATCTGCTTGCCTTTGTACGGTCCTCCACGGACGGTTCGCGTCGGCTCGGTAATGCCCGAGAACGCAACCACCCGCTGTGCCGGCCCCAGCATACCGGTGATCTCATGGATGCCGTAGACGCCCATATCGAAGAGCGGACCGGAGCCCTTTTGGTAGAACCAGCTCGGATCGTTGGGCCAGGCGCCGGAAGCAGGCCCCCCGTGCGAGCTCCGGACGCGCGCGAATGCAACGCGCCCGATAGCACCTTCACCGATCATGCGGCGAGCTTCGCTGTAGAAAGGCGACAGCATATCAGGCGGCGCACACACGAAGGTCAGGTGGCGCGTTGCCGCGGTTTCGATCAGCAGATTGGCCTCCTCCATCGAGGTCGCGATCGGCTTTTCGGACACAAGATGCTTGCCGGCCTGCAGGATCTGAAGTGATGTCTCGCCATGCATCGGGATTGGTGTCAGATTTGCAACGGCGTCGATATCTGCATCCGCGAGCATCTCTGTCAAGCTTGCGTAGGCAGACGGTATGTTAAAGGCGCGCTGGGCTTCCAGCGCACGCTCGAAGACAGGATCGGCAACGGCAACCAGTTCGACTTTTTCCGGGATATAGCGAAGGTTGGGGATGACGCCGTATGAGTACGTTGCGATCATACCGCAGCCTAAAACGCCTAGTTTGATCGGTCGGTGATCCATTGTGATTCATCCTTGTCGATATAGGTGCCAAACACAGCGTCTGAGATGGTGTGTACAACTGCATTCAGGGCAGCAAGGTGTTTGCTAGCGGCAGGGCTATGCTGACGGTAGAGCGGCAGGGCTCCGGGCAGCGCCTGCGCTGGCTGCATCATAGAAGGCCAGACAAACCGCAAGGTTGTGCCAGGCATCTTCCGCTGTCGCGATCGGAGTTGTCTCACCCTGGATCGCCGAGACGAGCGCGTCGAGTCCCTCGCTAAACGTGCCACGTGGGTTCGTCTGCACCCAGCCGTTGAACGGGGGAAAGTCGCCGACGACCGAAAAGCGACCGGCCATGCTATCGAAGGCTACGGCGCCCTCAGTGCCAATAATCGTCCAGCTTGTACGCCCACCCTGCGGCGGAGCTACCCACGTCACTTCGATCGTGGCGATAACTCCACTCTTGAACTGAATCGTCGCAGTGCCATAATCCTCCATGCCCAGCTCGGGATATTTCAACTGCTCAGTTCGACCGCTGACGGACTGGACTGCGTCATCTAGCAGCCAACGCAGCATATCGATGTGGTAAATCGCATGGTCGATCCAGCCACCTCCAGGTGCTCGCTCAGGGTCGATAAACCAGCCCGAATCAGATTCGCCAGGCCAGCGCTGAGGAAGGCCCGCATGCTGACTGTAGGTCGCCGTAATGATCCGCCCCAGCTTCCCTTCTGCAATCCAACGCTTGATCTGCTGGGGCTGCGCCGCATCCCGGCTCGTAGACTCGGCAGGTAGGAAGATAACGCCAGCGCGGCGAACGGCGTCGAGGATCCGAGTTGCCTCGTCAAGCGTCCGGGCCATCGGTTTGACGGAGAAGAGATGCTTGCCGCGCTCGGCTGCAGCGATGCAGATGCTCGGATTCTGATCGATACTGACGAAGCTGGCGATGACATCGATATCCTGGTCCTCGATCAACTCGCGCGGATCTGCCGTAACTCGTTCGACACCGAAGCGCTTCGCCGCCTCCTGCGCGCGTCCGAAATCGCTATCCGCAATCGCGACGATCTCAGCTCGGCTGCTGGAGACCGTTGCCTGGGCGAACGAGAATGCCCAGTACCAGTGGTCAAGTCCGATAATACCGACGCGAATCGGGGAAGTGGTCATGCCGAAACTCCTTTGGTCGAAGTCCATGGAGGCATATCATAGCTACGACGCAACGCTCAGCCGCTACGCTGTGTCTTCTGCCTTCCGTCGAGCGCTGATATCAGCCACCTCGATCGTGTGCGGGATGGTGCCACGGGTAGCTTATCACCGTATGCAACCTCAACGATTGCACTGCGGAAGAAAGCCTACCAGAGCAATCTGATGCCGGCGACCAAGCTCAGACCTAGTACAATCAGCACGACAGCGATCATATGCCGCACGCCACTATCACTGATCCAGTTGAGCGCGAAGACTGCTGAGCGAACGCTTAGCTTCCAAATAACCGGGCGCGCAGATCGGGCGCGTCGAAATCCGGATCGAGCGGGTAGACGGGACGAACCACGCGCTCGTAATGGAGCGCTGGAATGTCTTGATTTACAGCTCCCGGAGTGAGCGCGAGCAAGGCATGCCGCGCGGCGTGGCGCAGCTCCGGCTCGAGGTATCCGATCTTTACGGAAGTAATCTTATGCTCCGCAAGGTCAAGCCCAAGGTTTGTGAAGTCTTTGATGAAGTGATAGGGCTTACGCCGACTGGTAAGGATGATATGCAGACCGGCGACGCATAGCACGGCGATATTGCCACCCACGGGATCGTCTGGGAACAGGGTTTTGATTGTGCCGGTAACCGCCAGTGGTTCGGCATGTACGGGATCGAGCTTACCGCCGATCGAGACTTCGACATCGCGGCCGATGCCAGCTGCGAAGCATGCGGCTACGGCCGCTGGGTCGGGAATACTGGCGTAAATCGCGCTGATCTCGCCCCGGGCAATTGCGGGCTGAGCCAACAACCGGCCGATCAAATAGGGCACATCACCAACGCCGCCGGCTGTCGGGTTGTCTCCTGAGTCGCTGATGATTACTGCATTGTCCGGGAAGGCGATCGCTTGCTCGATACACCAGTCCGCGCTGCCCGCAGGCGCCACAAAATTAAAATCTTTGCGCGTGTCCCAGTAACGCCGGGCAATCTTCTCGGCCTCGCGCTGTACATTGGTCGCGTCGGTGCCGGTTACCACGACTGTGGCTCCGCTGCGCGGCTCATCGGCCCACACATACCCAACCCATAGGGACGCGTCGATGATCCCAGGTACCACATCGGATTCCCGGAGGCTGGCATACACACTCTTGCCAGGCTCGACAAGTGTACTGGTACGTTCGCCCGGTAAAATAACCGGGATACGCATCCACGCACGGATAGGCCGGAGCTGCTCGTCCAGGCACCGCATGAGGTTGGCACAGGCTCGCTCACGCGTCTCGAGCACATCGTCGTGGGGCGCGAGCCGATAGGCAGTGAACATGTCGACAGATTCGACCAGCCGGGCCGATACATTGCCGTGCAGATCCATCCCAGCCGAGATCAAACAATCCGATCCAACGAGCTCACGAATGGCCACGGCCAAATCGCCTTCGGCGTCGTCCATGCCCAGGACATTCATCGCCCCGTGAATATCGAGATAAAAGCCATCGAGCGGCAAGGCGGCACGAATACGGCCAAGTAACTCCTGCTTCATCTCGACGTAAGTCTCCGAAAGAACCGGGCCTCCAGGAATCGATCTGGCGTGCAAACACGGAAGCCAATCGATGTCGGTGCGGCCACGGAAGCTCCAGCCAGGCATGAAAGGGTACCGCGTGATCATCTCTTCGCCCCGCAAGACGGTGAAGTCGTCCTTGCCGCTCGGCAACGGCGAGAAGGTACTACTCTCAATGGCGATGCCGCCAATTCCAACTCTGTAGTGTTTCGGCAAGCCTATCCCTACGTGCATACGGGTGCTTCCCTTTATGTCTACCGGTAGTATTAACGACGGAGCATCGTTGATTATACGCTATTCCAATGCTGTACCATAATCGACACTGGCTTGAGAAGGAGATGTTGCTTTATGGCGCGAGTCGATATCGAGGTCTGTGTCAACACCGAGGATAGCCAACCGGTACATGAGATCGTCCACTCAGCATATATAGGGGGCACCGCTACTATTGAGCTCTGTCGTGCCTTGCATCTCGGGGGATTGACTCCTGCCCGCCAGCATATCGTTGAAGCTCGCACGGCTTTCCCGGACCGGCCAGGGCTGATGGTCATGGTGCGGCCGCGTGGAGGAGATTTCGCGTATTCGCAGCGAGAGGTGGAAATCATGCTGCGGCAGATCACGATTGCGGCGGAGTGCCGTGCCGATGGCGTTGTATTTGGCGTGTTGCGACCAGATGATCAGCGTGTCGCAACGTCAGTCGTCCAACGGCTGATAGCAGAAAGTGCTGCTCGTGGACTCCGGACCACATTCCATCGGGCCTTTGACGCGACGCCGGATCCCTTTGAGGCGCTCGATATCCTCATACGGCTTGGCGTCGATCGGGTCCTCACCAGCGGCATTCCGTGGGGGCACCCGGGAACGGCGCTTGATGGTGTTGACCGATTGGCGAATGTGATTCGCTATGCGAACGGACAGATCGAAGTAGTGATCGGCGGTGGGGTGAATGGGGCGAATATTGCCGCTATCCTCGCAAAGGTGCCATTGGACGTAAGCAAGGTGGCGCTGCACGCGTACTCGGGAGCGCAACAAGCTGGAAAGACAACAGTTCAGTCGGTCCAGGCGTTTGTCGGTGCGGTAAACAGCGCGAGCCCATAGCTTCACCACCCCGCGCTGGTACGAGATCTGGTCTTGGGATACTATCTGCCATCTTACACCGACCGTTCTGGGTGGAACAGGAGGGCAACTATGGGCCAGCGTGTGTTTGCACGTCATCATCCAGCGCTCGGCATGCGTATCGTACGCCGTACCCCTCTGTACTACGACGACGATCCCGGCGAGGAACTGGAACGTCCCCCTAAGCGCGCGGGATCAAGTTATACCGTTTTGCCTTTCGGGTAGACCATTAGTATGGTACGCTCTCCAGCATGAATAACGCCGTTCCGCCGATCCACGAATCCGCTGAGGAGCTGAAGCAACTCCTTCATCGCGAGCGTCAGCCCGACAAACAGCAGCGCCTCCATGCCCTGTATTTGCTCGCCAGTGGTCAGGCCCGCTCCCGGATTACGGTCGCGGCCTTACTTGGCGTCAGTCGCGGCACCATTGGCCGCTGGTTGCACACCAATGCGCAGGGAGGACTCCCCGCACTCTTCGATCTACGTCCCACCAGGGCGAGCGCCCGCCTTCCCCTGCCCAACTGGCGCAGTTGCACGCCGCACTTGATCGTCCGGAGGGCTTTGCCTCCTATGGCGCCGTGCAGCAGTGGATCGCCGACACGTTGGGTGTGCCAATGGGCTACCATGCCGTGTATAAGCTCGTCCGGCGCAAACTCCGCGCAAAATTGAAAGTGCCACGGCCACAGCATGAAAAAAACGACCAGGCCGTGGCGCAGTTTCAAGCCGAGTTTCCTGCCTTAGTCCAGGCGGCCGTAGCGCCTGACGAGCCGCGTCCGGTCGTGGTGTGGGCGTTCGACCAAAGCCGCTTTGGGTTGCGCACCATTCAGCGGCGGCGCATTACGAGCTGTGGGGTCAAGCCGCGGGGCATCTGCCAGTACGGCTACCAGAATTTCTGGCTGTATGGAGCAGTGGCGCCAGCAACAGGTGATGCCTTCTTTTACGTGCTGCCGATGCTGAACGCTGAGTACATGCAGCTCTTTCTGAACGCCTTGGCCGAAGCGCGACCGGACACGTTGAATGTGCTACTGTTGGACAACAGCCGGGCGCATCGGGCGCAGACCCTGGTTATGCCGTCGAACGTCGTGCTGCTCTTTCAGCCCGCGTATGCGCCCGAGGTCAACCCCAGTGAACGGGTGTGGGAGGACCTCAAAACCGACCTCGCCTGGGAGCGCTACCCATCGCTCCCAGCACTCCAAGACCACATCGTGCGGTTGGTCGAAGCGTATGATGCGCCCACCCTCCACTCCCTGACCGCCTATCCGTATTTCATGAATGCGGTTAATGCCCTATCACCATAGCAAAACGGTATTAGACATATGTTCAGGAGTATATCGCCATCGTCAGCATGTTTTCACCCATGAATCTGGCAGCGCATCAATCGTTTCAACAATCGCCCGGTGAACTTCCAGCCGCAGCCGCGCGATGCCCCGGTTTGCTCGACCGTAGTAAACATCGTCCGTTAGTAACGCAACCACAAGCTGACGATCGGGGTCAACCCACAGCGAGGTACCGGTGAAGCCAGTGTGACCAAAGGTGCGACGACTAAACGGGTAACTACTCGCCTCGGGATCAGGCGACCATAGCGCAAAGCCTTGGCCCCGTCGTGTACCTTCCCATTCAGCATGCACCCGCGTCATTTCAGCCACTGTGGCGGGCTGTAACACCGGCGGGCCTCCGTCGAGCAACAGTTGGCCGAAGGCAGCAACATCAGACGCGGTGCTGAATAGACCGGCATGTCCGGCAACGCCGCCTAGTGCAGCAGCGTTTTCGTCATGCACCTCGCCGACCACGCGCCGGCAGCGCCAGGCACACTCCTCAGTTGGTGCAACAAGCTGTGGAGCCGGCCCATCGGCACCGCCGATCGGCAGGTAACGCGTATGCACCAGGCCAGCCGGCGCCGTCACTCGTTCGGCTACGGCCACATCTAGCGTTTGTCCGGTTAGGCGCTCGATCGCGACGCCTAGTGTAATCAAGCCGATATCACTGTAGACGATGCGTGTTCCCGGCTGATAGGCCCAGGCAGTGCCGAGCGCCATGGACCGTGCCGCGTCGCGGTTGCCTTGCCGAAACAACGGCCGCCAGGCCGGCAAGCCGGAGGTATGCGTCAGAATCTGTTGAAAGCTGATTAGGCCTACATCCACATCGTCCGCGTCCGTTACGAGCTGCACAAACGTTCCGGGCTTTAGCGGATCTTCATAAGGTGCAATCTTCCGTCGTCCGGTGAATTCCGGCAGCACCTCCGCCACCGGCTGATCGATCGCCACCTGCCCAGCTTCAACCAGCGTCATAAAAGTCGTGACAACAAAGAGTTTCGTGATCGATGCCAGATCAAACAGTGTATCGGGCTGCGTGGGCTGCTGGTAGGTCAGCGGATCAAGCCAGCCGTACGCGCCAGCGTGAATTTGTCGCCCACGCCAGCGCACCACCAGCTGCGCCGCGGGAGCAACATCGGGAATTGCTGCGCGAAGCACGGCTTCGGGGCCGCTCAAATCAGGTGTCATTCACACCTCTTAATTGTTATTGTCTCGACCAATACGTAGATACTAGATCTTCACCCGCTATTAGGCCTTGGGCTAGTTCCAATGGATGGATGATACGGCCTCTAGTATAGCACGTGTGTTCTTGCAGGAACACACTCATCTCTGTGGGAGGACAAAGCTATGATAGCGAACTTCATGGCCTTGGCGCAAGGCGGGCCTGTGTGCGCGGCATTGCCGCATTCTTGCAGAAGCAGTCGCAGCGCCGTCCAATCTGGGCAACGGTGGCGTTCATATTGGCCGCTTTGACATCCGCCACTAGCTTGTCGATCTTGGCTTCGCTGAAAATACCGGGCCAAAGGCATCTACCCATTAGGCGCGGAATTCGCTGCGCCGTGTCTGTCCCTGCACCGCAGCTACTGCCAAGACGCTAAGCAGCACCGCCAGCCCTCACATCATCCGAACGAAATGTTTCATCTGTCTGCCTTCCTTTCACAACACTGTGGCTTACGGCGAACGACTCCGCCCACCGTTGGGAACGACGAAAGTTAGCAAGACTTGTCCAACATCCGTTTGGCCAGCATAAGTGCGCCTTGGGCGTCCGGCTTCCAGCTGTTCCTTTGTCGGCGCAAAGTTGTGGCCATACAAGCTATGAATCGGAACACCACTTCGATGCGTACCGGCGCCGACATGCTCACCGGCACCCGCCACACCATACTGGCCATGTTCCGGTGCAAAGATTGCGCGAACGTCCGCGACGCGCCGTAACGCATACGGGAACGACGTCTGTGTCGGTGTAGCCACGGAGTGCCGCCTGGCCAAACTCAATGACCCGCGCCGACTGCTCGCCAAATGAGCGAGTACCGATGACAGGATTTGCCGGATTGTTGTTCACATCCAGCACTGGCGCGAAATTGGTATTCATGCCACAGGCGCGCAACTGCCGTCCGGTAAATAGCGCGCTCGGCCTCGTACCACACGTACTTCGTCCACACCCAAAGTGCTCGCACCGCGCGCCGGTTCTCTTCGCGCGTTGGGTCGAGGCCGAGCCGTCCGTGCTTGAGTGCGTCCAATGGCCCACCGGCACCCTTGTCGCCCGCGACCAGCAGCAGGCGCTCGTGGTGGCGTTTGTTTCGGATTGGGCCTTGCAATACTGCGTCCGCTCCAACCCGGCGATTACGTTCCGCGAGCTGGCGTAATTTGTAGCTCCCGAAACATATGTGGCACGGAGGTTATTGATCTCCGTGCCACAGCATTGAGCCGAATGTTGTCCGCTCAGCTTGTTTGCGGTACGTACTCAGGCTAGATAACCACAGCAACCCGCTCATCTCCGGGCTGATGCCAGGGATATACCGGCTCACCCAGGTATTTCCGCGTGTTGGACCTTCATCGCGCTCCATAAACCGCTCCTGTTACGCATTTATGCCAGTTACAAACCAATATCAATGCCGACCCTAAGCCAGCTAGCTTTCACGTCCCACAACACCCGCCACAACATCGGCGAGCATGCGGCGTTCCAGCTGTTGCTCCATCCCGCGCTATGCGTCCCCCACGTCCTTGAATGTTCCGCCCAACCCGACATTGATCGTTTGGAACACGCTGGTGCAGTCCAAACAGCGCTTCCGGCGCTACCGCTCGATACACGGCACACAAGGTGATCGCGTTGGGTGCCTGCACCAGGCGCCACCCGCCGCCGGTCCGCGGCTGTGATACCACGAGTCCCACCGCTCGTAGCTGGCCCAAGATCCGCCCCAACGACGACGGGATAGGTATGAACGCTACGCGCCATCATCTCCCATGTCGGCGGCACGTCCGGTGACAGCGCGCGCAGGGCCAAAACATGATTGATATCGGCAAAATGACAGCTGGTATTCACGGCAGTCCACCTATTGTCCGAGTTGAGCCGCTCACACTTTGGAAGCGGCGTATGGAGACGGCACGATCATGAAAAACTGCCACGTTCATAACGCTGCAAGCGGTCTGCTCCGGTGCCTTTTCGGCAGAATGCCGGTGTACCTCGTGCTATGCCTGTCGATTTACGCGGATGAGTTGATTATTCATGTTGCTGTAACTGGCAAGTATGGCGTCAATCCGCTGCGCGAGAGCGACAAAATCAGGGTCAAAGGTACACACGATCATGCCCGGGTGTGTTGGGGTTGTCTGATGCAACCGGATAAAGTGTTTCCGATTGAGCGTCAGCACAATCCGGCCGGCGGCAACAGCGAGCGCTAACACATCAACGTCTGGTACCGATTGATTCGCGTGACCTGCCTCAGCTAACGTGATGACATCGTGCCCGAATTGGCGTAACGCGTCCACTGTGGGTAGCGGAAAATTCTCATCCGTATAAAGCTGCGGCATCGTTACGCAGCCTCGTTCTCACGAATTTGTTGCTCGATTTCGTCCCGGTGGACGCGCGCATAGGCCCACGCATTTGCTAAATCTTCAGCTCGAAGCGAAGGATAGGCCCGGAGCAGGTCTGCTTCACTTGTTCCTAACCGTCGTGCTTGCACAAGAACCCAGACAGGAATACGTGTACGCACGATCCGTGGTTCACCGCCTGCAACCTCAGATGTACTCTCAATACTGGGAAACGTGTCGCCTAAATCTCGTACGACCCATTGGAGTAACTGCGCTTTCTCAGCGGGCGTCATCGCTGATAAAAGCTGTGCTGCCTCTTCTAATACCGTCATCGTCACCTACCTCGCCCCATCCTGCTGTGTGTTTTATGTCGATTATAGCACGCGACACTTTGCTGAGTCGGCGACGGGCCCATCCCGCCGAACTGTCATATTGTTAGATACAAATGTAAGCGTCGTCAAAGCAGCGAAATGACCTACGGCAGGGGTCTTCAGCAGTACCGGTTTGGCAAGCAATTTGCCTATTTCCCGTTGCGCGTTTTCTCGTGTTCAGCGTGGTGGCCAAGGGGAAGCGGTGCAGCGTGAGGGGAAGCTGCAACGGCGACTAAACGTTTCATGAGTATCGCGTTTTGGCATATAGCAATAATGAAATAAGCAGTTCTCCAGTACCAGCCACCCTATGGCTAAACGTTGCCCGACAGGCAACCTTTCGGGGAGGAGACCGATTGCTGCGAAAGGTGTATTTTCTACAAGTGCCGGTACTGCTAACATTTACACCAAAGCATTCCCGACATGAAGCACCTGCATCTCCGGCGTCTTCCAACAGCCGATCAAGCAGACAGTATTTCGTCAACTCATCAGTTTGCCGGTGTAAAACGTTTTGTTACAGAGGCTTCGGCGTCGCAGGCGCTGTGCCTGATTGCCTCGCTTCACGCGTTCGTCCGTTTCTGTCGTGCTCCATAAACACAGTGTACGACCGTTGCCCTTACAATTTATTTGAACAAGAGAAAGATAGCGAACATGCCCCCCATTCGCTTCGATATCTGGTGGAGTGAAACCGACCACAAGACTGTCAAAGTTGACAGTGAACAACTCGTCGGTGAAGTAGTGTCGGAGATCAAGGAGCAGCTCGGCGATCGGCTGCCCGAAAGCGACCAGACCGACACCATCATCGAATACACATTGTTTAAGGCAGTCCAAGGGCGTCGTGAGCCCATCCTGGCTCGCAAGCGCACGCTGGCGCAGACCCGGATCGTCGAAGGCGAGCTCATGTATCTCGCCAATCTACGCGCCCCGTGGTGGGACCAACCTTCAGCGGCAACTCAACACCTTAATCCTCAGGCAGCAGCCCAAGCAGTTAACGTCCAGCCCCGAGCTTGTCGTATTCAGTTGAGCGCTGGATACAGCCTAGAGCTGGCGGCTGACGGCGTACAGCTGAGCCGGAACTTTCTGCTAACCGCACTGCCGCAGCAACTCGTCCTGCTTGAACAAGCGAAAAGCTTCGCTGGTCTTCCATCACGGCTGCAAGCCGTCTCACGGGAGCAGCACTGTGCGATCGTTCAGCAAGGCGCACACTGGCTGCTCCGAGCGTATGCCTACACCTATGTTGACGGACGCGGTTTGAGCAAGGGCATGACAACCATGCTCGCGCGCTCAACAACGATTGTGCTTGGCCACAACGGCTGGCCGATCAACGTCCGCCTCGCATCCTCATAAAACTTTCCGTCCTCCACATTGGAGCCGTATTCTTTCCACCTTGTGTTCTGTTCCCATACAGAGAAAAGAGGTCCTGCCCACTGTTACCCTTGGGGATTCTTGCCCTTCAATATGTTGTTTCTGGACGTGCGTCATCCTATCTATCAACCATGCAATGTGCATAACCAGGAGTGTTCATACCATGGCAGTTAAAAGTCTCGATACCGACCAGGCCCGGACCACCGCAAGCGTTTTCGATGCGTGCCGCGATTCAATTGGCCAGAGTGAATTTGGCCGCTTAATGTCGTCCGTCAACGATGTGTCGGCTCAATGGAGCGGCGGCAGCCGGACCCAGTTCGAAAATGAGTGGAGCAACTGGTCCAACCAGCTGCAGGCGCTGATGCTCGAGCTCGAACGGCTGGCAGGCGGTCTCCGCCGGGAAGCGGACGAGTTCGATCAAGCCGATCAAGCATTCGGCGGGTAATCGGGTGAGCGACAGCGGCCACGCAGAATAGCTACGTGGCCGCCCATACCTATTGTTCTAGGAGCGCATATGGTGGCCGCCATCGACCCACAGATTGATCCATCACCTACCTACCCAAGCGCCGTACAGCCAGCAGAGCCAGAAAGTTTATTCAATCGGCCACCGCGTATTCTGCGCGCGCTCCCGCGGGAAGAAGTGGTGATTCCGGCGCCACCGCGGCCTGTTGGTCCCAGCATGAACATACAGCTTGCGACGGTGGTGCTGCCGGTCTTGACGGCGGTGATGTATCTGATCGTCATGGCGGCGCGCGGTGGCCAGCAGGCCAATGTGTGGCTGAGCCTGCCGATGGTCGGTGTTTCCTTTGCGAGTGCTGGGCTCGGCATTCACAACTACTTTCGCCAACGACGGCTGCGCGAGCAAAAGCTGCGCGAGCAAGCGCAAAGCTATGACGACGCGTTGCGCTCCCTGCGGGAGCGACTGTCGGAGCTGCATCAGCAGCAGCGAGCTATCCGCGAGGCAAACGATCCCGAGCTAGCCACGCTGGCGCGGATTGCCGAGGGCGAGCTCGACACAGCCGGCAATCGACAGCCTGCGCAGCGTTTGTGGGAGCGCCGGCCCACCGACGATGACTTTTTAGCCGTCCGTATTGGACGCGGCAATGTACCCACATCAATCACGATCAAGCCGCCGCAAAGCAACCTGTTGGAATATACAGCGGACCTTCGTCGTGCAATTGAGCTTGCCAATGAATTTGCCGTTGTGGCGGACGTGCCCTTAACGGCAACTTTGCGGACCTGGGGCTCGCTCGGAGTTGCAGGACCGTCGGGTAAAGCGTTGGAATTTACCCGCGCGCTGCTGTGGCAGCTGGCAGTGCATCATAGCCCGAAGGAAGTGCGAATTGCAGCGTTTTGGGACTCGCGCTTTGATACCTCGTGGGAATGGTTAAGGTGGTTACCGCACACGCGGTCGCTTGATGGCAGCGAGGACTACCGTTTACTGGCTCGCCTTGACGGCCAACCAGAAGCTTTGCAGGAAGTGCTGGGCACACTTTCGCGTGAGTTTCAACAACGGGCCGAGCAACCAGCTGCAGTCGCTACGCGTGCCCATCTGGTGCTGGTTGTTGGCGATTATCAGCACTACGGCCGCACCATCCAACCATTTGTGCAGGTATTGCAGCAGGGCGCGCGCCTGGGCAGTACTGCAATCTGCCTCGTCGATGCGGTCCGGCAAGTTCCAGGTGAGTGTGGCGCGTATGTTGACCTTAGCCAAACGCCAACCTTGGCCGTTGCCGGTCCTGGCGGTGGCATGTATCCGTTCACACCGGGCAGTGCAGACCGGCCATCAAGCAATCGGTTAGCACGTGCGCTCGCACCCGTAACCCAGATCGAAGCCGATGGCCGGCGCGAACTGCCGCGGAGCGTACGGCTGCTGCCTCTGCTCGGCATTCACGACGCAAAAGCGTACGATCCGCAGCAGCTATGGCACAAGCTGCCACAAAACAGCTGGCATCCCATTCCCTGCGGCCTCCGAGATGCAACGGAAGCGTTGGAAATCAATCTCAACGAAGGCTTTGATGGCGTCCACGGCATGATCGCCGGAACCACGGGCTCGGGCAAGAGCGAGTTTTTGCTTACGTTTTTGCTGGCCCTGGCGATCAAGCATGGGCCGGATCGTGTCAACTTTATGCTGATCGACTTCAAAGGCGGGGCAACCTTTCAAGGCATCGAAGCCCTGCCGCATACCGCTGGCGTGGTCACCGACCTCAAAGGCAACATGGCCGAGCGCGCCTTGATCGCGATTAACAGCGAGCTTGATCGGCGCAAGCAACGGCTGGCCCAGGCCAGCCAGGTCACACCCAAGGTTGACGTGCCGAATATTCGCGAATATCGCAGGCATGGCTTTGAGCAACAGCCGCACTTTGGTCCCATGCCGAACCTGTTGATTGCCATCGACGAATTTGACGAGATGGTGCGCGACTATCCCGATTTTGTAACCGAATTGGTCCGGGTAGCCAAACAAGGTCGCAGCTTGGGCGTCCATTTGTTGTTTGCAACACAGCAGCCATCTTTGATCAAAGAGGGCTTGACCCGCAACCTGACGTACTGGATTGCGCTGCGGGTCACGGGCACGGATGACAGCAAAACGATGGTAACCATACCGGACGCGGCGTACCTGACCACAGAAACACCTGGCCGCGGCTTTTTTCGTGTGGGCAAACGGGTGGTGCAATTTCAGTCCGCCCGGATTACGGTGCCCTACCAGCCGCCAACGCACGGCAGCGATCTCGGCTATGTCGATGTGACTGGACGCTGGCAACCGATCTCCAAGCAGGATCGGCGCGTGGCTAAGCTGCGAGATGCTCTCGGCACATTGTTGGGCGCAGCCCAGCAACCGCAGCCCGCAACGCTGCAGCAGCTGACAACGACCTTTCTCCAAACGTACCAGAACTTCGACCACACGGGAATGCAACGGCGCAAGCCTTATCCAGGAAGTGAGTCTCAGCTCCAGCAGCGAATAAGTGAGCTCTTCAACAGCTATCTGGTTGGGGCAGAGCAGCCTGAAGGAGAAGGCGCGCGGCGCGATATCGATGGGCTGGTTGAGCAGCTACTCACGTTGATGCACGCCGATATCACCCATGAACACGAGCTTGCGCTGATTACGCAGGCAATGATGAATGATCCGTCTACCGGCGTCGGCTACGCTGCCGCGCGCTATCCAATCTGGACTGAGCCGCTGAACGCCGAGATTGTGCTAGCCGACCTGCTTGGCTACCCATCCGCTACGCGTTGGCTTCAAGCACCCATTGGCCTGCTCGACTTGCCGGCGACCGCTCAGCAGCAGCCATTTGTGCTTGATCTGGCCAACCGTGACGGCAACATTCTGATCCTCGGCTCGGCGAGCTCCGGCAAGACCACGTTGGTACGGACGCTGATGCTGGCCCTGGCGGCCACGCATTCGCCGGCCGAGCTGTGGATCTACGTCATCGATCCGACCAGCTCAGGCTGTGGCCTCATGCCGCTCAACAGCAAGACCGAGGAAGTATCGGCGAGCTCGCGCAGGCTACCGCATATCGCCGACAGCTTCACTGCTGCGCACACCTCAAAAGTTGAACGGCTGTTGATTGAGCTCCAAGATCACATTCGGCAGCGCTTGTCGTTGCTCCAGCAGCACGGCGTCGACACCTTAGCGCAGCTGTATGAGCGCCGCTCCACGCTTGATACGCTGCCGCCGGGTATTCTGGTGGTGATCGACAACATTGCCGAGCTGACAGCAGCACAACCTGAGGTCGTCGACACATTCAAGGCGCTGATTCGTGATGCGCGCAAGTGCGGCATTAATTTTGTAGTCACCGGCTATACCTGGCGGGACGTTGCACCAATTCAAAGCAACTTTGAAACCCGCATTGCATTGCGCCTCAACGATGCAGCCGACTCGGATGCCGTGATCAACAAAGCCTATGCGGCCCGGATTTCGCTCGAACAGCCGGGTCGGGCATTTCTGCGCACAAGTGAGCGTCCAATCGAGTTGCAGATTGCCCTGCCAGTGCTGCGCCACCTGGACGGTACGGCTACGGCAGATCCTGCAACCAGCATGGCCTACAGTGACACGGGCCCCACCATACAGGCGGCTATCAATCTGGTTGTGGAGCGCTGTGCCGCGGTCGTAGCAGGCCGGCCCCAGCCGTTGCGCTCGTTATCAACGCGGGTTGAGCTGAGTGAACTGCTTGTTCAGTCGGAGCCTGCGGCGGTTGAGCTCGGCACGCCCATCGGCATTGACAGCATCTCGCTCCAGCCGGTACAGCTCGATTTCGCAACCAAAACACCCCACCTGCTGATTGCAGGAGGTCCACGCAGCGGCAAATCCGAGCTGCTCCGCATCATTATTACCGGCCTTGCCACCCGGTACGAGCCAGGGGAGCTCCAGCTGGTACTGGTGGATTACCGCCGACGGGTGCTACAACGCTTTGCCCACTTGGAGCATGTACGAGCGACTGCCCTAACGCTGCCCGCCGCGGGTGGGGCGGCCGCAGAGCAACGAGCAGTGAAGGTGATTACCAACGAGCAAGAAGTTCGGGCACTCGTCACGGATCTCGCCGGCGAAATGACCAGACGGGTCGGCAGTGGAATCCTCGGTCCACGGATTGTTTTAGTTATCAGCAACTGGGATCTGCTCCAAGACACCTACAGTTTGTGGAAACCGCTGGGCACTTTCGTGATGCAGGGACGTGATCTGGGGCTGCATCTCGTGGTTACTGGCGCCGAGTATGGTGGCTTTACGAGCACCGATATGCTCAAAATGGCCCGCTTGGAGCGGTGCGCGATCTACCTGGGGCAGCCGTCTGAAAGCAGCACCGTGGCCAGCACCCTAGGCATCAAGCTGCCGCGACAGGCTGCCCAGCTCGAGATGCCGCCGGGCCGCGGCTATTTGACGCTGCAAGGCCAGGTGCAACTGGTCCAGTTTGCACTGACGACGTCGGAGGTGCATGTCGCAGGGGCATAGACGATCCTAGACAGCGGGCAGCTACCGAGCTGCCGGCACCGCAGCACGAATAACCAGTAGTCGGCAACATGAACCTTGCACCACATTTTCTGTTTCTCAGACCATGCTAGCTATCCATCACAGTATATGAGGAACGTAGGGATGAGCGATTTTGAGTTTTGGAGCTATCTCACGCAGTTCGGCCAGATCACCAATACCTGGTGGTACGCCGTGGGCGCATTGCCAGCCACGATCATCGCCGGCTGTGCTTATTTGCTGATGTGGTTTGCGTTGCGGCGTGAAACCAATCTGCCTAAGATGTTTGTTTGGCTGGCATTGGCCAGCCTGCCCCTGGTGTTGATTCTGCCTTCGTATTATGCCAGCGTTGCACCGCGAGCAGCCCTCACGCGGGTCGGATTTCCGGTCGCGGCCGATGCGCAGCAACTTAACCGCGAAACAACCTTGCAAGCCGGTCGGCAGCTTTCTAACCTTGCCACACTGGGCATAACCGGTGCGTCGTTGGCAGTCGCCATGCTGTGTGCAAGCCTGTTGATCGGCGGCTACACCCCGCCCGTAATCGAACAAATCTCGCAGCGCTTTACCAAAGCGATGACGCGTGCCTTCGGGAATCGGCGTGCATCCAAAGCTGGCGCAGCTTCACCATACGGCGTCGTCAAAATCACCCGCGGGCAGCAGCAAGGCACCCAGTTTGGCATCAAACACGGCGCCTTGATCGGCAAAGAGCAGGCAACGATGACCATCACCGACGCCATTGTTTCACGCCGCCATGCGCGCTTTGAAATTCGCAACGAGCTGGCCTGTGTGATCGACGAAGGCAGCACCAATGGTACGCATCTGCGGCGGCACGGGGCCATATTGGAGCTCAACGGCCAGGGTATGCCCCTGGAACACGGCGACCTTATCTACCTCGGCCATCCCGACGAGCAAGAGTCGGTCGAGCTCACATTTGAAAAAGCGGCATAGGAGGCAGCCATGCGTCGTTATTTTCCCATTGTGTGGGCGCTGACCCTGCTGCTAAGCACACAGCCACGCTCGACGGTTCAAGGTCAGGCAAACATAGCAATCAACATTCTGGCCGTGGATACTCGCCAGTTCCCCGAAATCGGCATCGATTTTCAGGTTCAAGATGCGGCGGGTCGCAAGGTGCAGGGCTTAACCGAGCGCAACATCCGGGTGCTTGAAGACAGCACAGGGAGCCATGCGGTCGTAAGCTTAGACTCACAAACCGCGGATACGAGCAATCCCAGCCGCAAGGTCAAGCTGGTTGCCCCCAATCCCAATCTGGAGGCTGAGGTCGATCTCTTCGCCTCGGGAGCGGCGATTGGCATTGTCTTCGACAAGACCACCATGCTCAATGCGCCCGGCAGCGACCGTGATTACCTAGCGGAAGGACGGCGGGCAATTGAACAGTTTTTGTTGCAACCCAGCCTGGCGCCCAATAATCCCGAGATCGTCAGCCTGTTCCAGCCCATCTCAAGTCCCGACCAGCAGGTACAGCCCCGTGAGTTCGAGCAGTTCACGGTTGATCGCAACGCGCTGATCAATGATCTGCGGACCTCACCGCCGCGCACCGGTAAAACGAACTTATATGCCGCAGTCCAGGAGGCCGTGGTTGACACTGCCGCCGCTGCCCGGTCAGGCGGCCGCGAAGCGCTTGTACTGGTGGTCGGCGATGGCGGTGACGAGATCAGCGCCGACACCTTCAACAGCATCATCAATCAAGCCAACGCCAGCAAGGTTAGGCTTGTCACCTTCGGAATTGGCACCGATACGGCGCTGATCAAGCAAAAGGGTGGTTTTCAGCTTAGCCAGCTGGCAGCGGCAACCAACGGCGCGTATTTCCAACGGCCCGATGATGCGACCGCCGGTGCAGCCTTCCGCAACTATGCCACGATCACACCTGACACGCTGTACACCGTGCGCTACAAAACAGCGCTCCTTGACGACGGCAAGCAGCACACATTTGTTGTGCAGGTCACGACTCCCGAAGGCCAGACAACAAGTCAGCAGGTTGCGTTCTTTGCCAAGCATGGCGAGCCCATTACACTCCGCCCGCTTGGACCGGTGCTGCTACGTGACTATTTTGCACTCAGCATTCCCGCTGCACTGCTGGTGTCGCTCATGATTGTGCTGCTTACGGGCGGCGTGCGTTGGCGCCACAGCCGCTCCATCAGCCGCGTCCAAACGATGCGCTAGAAAGAGAAATGTATGCCTAGATTGGCTGTCCCGGCCCGCTTCCATCAGCATTTCGAGCTTGAACGCTATGTCGCCTCCGGCCAGTGTGGCGCTGTGTATCAAGCCCGCTACAAAGATGGTAGCCGGGTTGCCCTCAAAGTCTTCGACAAAGAGCATGACAAAACCGTTTTCGGCTACTTCACCAATGAGCAGCTCCTGCTCCGGCTCGTGAAAGAGCATCGGCAGCACCCGCATATCGCTGAGTATATGGAGAGCAATCTTGTTCGGCCGCCCTATTTCGTCGCAACGCGCTTTGTTGAAGGCGCGCGTGAGCTGCACTCGCTGCTGGGCCGGCCGCTGGCTCCAGGCTTTGTTGCGCGAGTGGTGAAGCAGACCGCCAGCGCCCTGGATTATTTGCACACCGGTCATCCTGAGTATAGCCCGATCATTCACCGTGACGTAAAACCCAGCAATCTGCTGATCGATGCCGCGGGCAACGTGGTGTTGATCGACCTGAGTATTGCCCGTCATCCTGGGTATGCCATCGACGACGAACCCGGGCTGGGCACCATTCCCTACATGGCGCCGGAGCAATACCTTGGCGGCGAGGAGCCGGCCACCGATCAGTTCGCGCTGGCGCTTGTTGCGTTTCAGATGCTCACGGGCAAAGCTCTGCTGCCGAATAACGTCAAAAAGGCCCAGCGCAAGCTCGAGGCGCTGCGTGCCAATCAGCATGCGCAGGTACACGCCCTCCTCGGCTCGTTAACCAACACCGCCAAAGTGATGCAAACGGCGCTGGCCTTCGAGCCAAGCCGGCGCTTTCCGTCCTGCGCCGCTTTTGCCCACGAGCTACAACGCGCGCTCGAAGCTGATAAACAATCGCTCGCGGAAACAATGCCGCCGGCACCGCCGAGATCACGCACCTATCTTGGCTACTCCGTAATGGGAGCGGTCGGAGTTTCTGCAGCGGCCGTCCTCGTGGTGACACTCTTGGGTACTCCGGTGCCTAACGCCGGGGAAGCAGCACCAACAACCCTGCCACGTGTTGTTCTGGCGAGCGTAGCGGCGCCATCAGAAAGCCAGCAGCCGTTATTCCAACCCGAGGAGCTCGGGGGCCGGGTGCAACCTGTGCCCACAACAGTGCTTGTCGATGCGCCAGCGAGTATGCCAACACCATCATCAGCACCCATAGCCTCGCGCAAACTATCCACCGTGGCTGCGCAGACACAACCGGCCGTCACGATCAAGGCGCGGAGCGCGGAACCACTGCGCGCCACGCCCTCAACCGATGCCCTGATTCTGCTCCGCATTCCGCCTGGCGCACAGGCGATCCGAACAGGCCGTGAAAAACCGCAGCGCTTGTTTACCTGGTACGAGGTCACCTATGGCGGGCGCACCGGTTGGTGCCGCAGCAGCTACTGCCAACCACTTGGGGGAGGGCGCTAATGACCCCACTAACCAGTACCCTTGATGTTGGAGCGCTGACCCATGTGGGCCGCCGCCGAGCAGATAATCAGGATAGCGTGCTCCATGTCGAGGCGTGGAGCGGCGCGTTGGAGCCCGCAGCATTGGGCAAGTACGGCCGGCTTTACCTGGTAGCCGATGGAGTAGGCGGTCATGACGACGGCGATGTTGCCAGCCGGATGGTGGTTGACAACGTCATGGCTTATTTCTATACCGCCGATCCAGTATTAAGTAACCCAATCAACCGGCTCGACGACGCGATCCAGCGCGCTACTGCGGATGTGTATGTTGAAGCCTGCCGCCGTCGTAACAACATGGCGTCCACGCTGGTAGCCGCGCTCATTACAAACGAGCAGCTGATCGTCGCGAATGTCGGCGACAGTCCCGCCTTCTTGATCCGCCGGGGCGAGCCCGCTCAAAAGCTGACCGTCGATCACCTCCGTCGCGAGGCCGATGGCAGCCAAAGTCTTGCCCAAGCATTGGGGGACCCGGAGGTGAGCGTGGCGTTTCGGACCCTCCCGTGGCGTCCGGGTGACACCGTCGTCCTTGGTTCCGACGGGCTGTCCGATCTGGTCAAGCCGGACGAGATCAAGCGGGTGGTCGGGGGTAGCAGTGCCCGGCGCGCGACAACGGAACTGATTCAGCGCGCTAACCGTTACGGTGGCCACGACAATATTTCAGCATTAGTGGTGCGATATGGCAAGCTGCCACTGGCAGCGCAAACATGGTTTCGGCAGGTAGTAGGCGCCGGCCTGGGGGTGGTGCTGCTGTGCGCGCTCCTTGCCTGGACGTTGCCTGCATTGCTGGCGGACGCCGCATTCAATGCTGCCGGCAAAAGCACCTCCGGCGTATCGTTCACCGGCATGAGCATCGCGGTGCCGCGGCTTAACCCGACGACGGGCTTGACGGAAATGGTGCAGGCTACCATTACGCCTACGGCCCTGCCCCCAGCGCCAACAGCTCCCGTGCCGGCCGTACCATCATCTTCACCCCTCAGCCCGGGGGTCGCACAACCAGCCATGGCCGCAAAACCACCTCGTGCGGCACAAGCGCCAGCACCGACACCACGCGTCGCCACGACGCCCCTACCGGGGCGGACGGCTGTTTCCGTTAGCGCCCAGGCCACGCCGACAGCGCAGCGCGTGCAAGCCCAGCCAACTGCACGCTCAACCGAGCACGTGCCGCCACCAACTGCACGCCCAACCGATGCACCACCACCAACCGAGCAGCCACGACCAGCGCAAGTTCAGGTCGCCACACCACGGCCAACTGACATCCCGCAGGCAGCTCGTCCAACCGAAGTGCCGCAAGCGCCGGCACCGCAACCAACGGATGTTCCGCAGGTGCCTGTTGTACGACCAACTGATAGTCCGCCGCCAACAACAGTTCCAGAGCCTGAACCGGAGCCCAAGCCCGAACCCAGGCCGGAACCAAAACCGGAACCCAAGCCCGAGCCCAAGCCGGAACCCAAGCCGGAACCCAAGCCCGAGCCGGAACCCGAACCGAAACCCAAGCCGAAGCCTCAACCGCAAACAGAATAAGTAATGGTATCTTTTCACAGACTGGCGCGGATGGTCCTGACTAGGTCCAAGCAAGGTGTTCCGGCCAGCATCAACGTTGTTAGCTACGAACTCATCAAAAACTTGTCGTCCAGCAGCCTGTTTTAGTTTTGGATCATCAAGGACATTTACCGTGACACATCACATGCCCAACCTGCGCAGCCGCATGGCCACACTCAGCATAGCAGCTGCACTGATCGGTTGTTTCCAACTCTGCGGCTGGTGGTCACATCCGACCGCGCTGGCAACGCCGATCCAGAATGTGGCCACTACCACCACGTACTTGCCGCTGGTGCTGAACCTACCGGTAAGCTGCAATGACAGCGAAGACAACGACATTCCCGCTCAAGCCAAGCAGCTGATCACTGTCGGGCGCGAGTGTATCGGCTCGCTTGAAGATGACCCGGTTGGAGAAGACGATTATTACAGCGTGACGCTTAACCCAGGCCAATCCATCACCATTGATCTTGCCGGCATGCTGGATGGCGCGGATTACGACCTGCTGCTGTATCGCGAGACGGTGCTTGTGGCCTCATCGAACGAGCAGGGGAGTGCCAGCGAACATCTTTCGTACACCAACACCAGCGGCGTGACAACGACATACCTGATCCGCATCAACATATTTGCCAAGTCCACTGCCGGCATCAACACCTATATTCTAAAAACCAGCAGTCCATAAGCCTTCCGCCGACCACAGCTACGCCCTACCACGACATCAAACTAGGAGCTAACGGTTATGACAGGTCTCGTCCGCGCCGATACGGCGCTCATGCTGCACGCTGCCCAGGAGATGCAGCGCGTGAGCATGGCAATGCTTGAGCAATTTGCCGCTGCCCAACAAGCGATGCAAAACCTGCAGGGTTCGCGTTGGAGCGGCAATCATCGCCTGGCGATTGAAGAGCGCTGGAGCGCGATCAACGCCCAATTTCAGCCCACAACCAGCACCCTCGACGATCTTGCCCGGCGGCTCACCCGTACCGCTGAAGCGCTTGATGCCGCCGCGCTCACCTTTGGAGACGGTGCGGCGCTAGGTAGCCCCGGTTCATTTTTAGCCAACTTGGGCACGATGCTGGCCGACATGTCGCCGTCTGAATTGGTGATGCTGGGCTGGGCTGTCAGTAGTCCCGCCAACCTTTTGGCGGCGCTGCCTTACACACCCTGGGGTCAGGCGCTGCTGAGGGCAGGTCATGGCAGCTACCCTCCAGAGCTAGCGGCAACACATACGGCTTTGCCCGAGGATGGACCGCCACCGATCTATATTTATGTAAACGGTATTGGCAGCAGTACGGTAAATGGGGACCCCGATGACAGCGGAAAGACCCTGCAAAAGACCTTCGCCGCAGCAGGCTATGACCCCAACCAACTATGGCTCTCGCCGGCATCGTATAACACGGACTTGCAAACGCATTATGCAGCCGGCGATTGGTGGGGGCTAGGACCGGTTATCAACGGCGTCACCCAAGCTTTTAACTTGGATGTCGGGGTTGCGGAGGTGTTTAAGGAATACGTCCAAGGCGAAGACGGGAAGTACACCCAGCAAACCATGCAGTGGATCAAGCAAAAGCTGGACGCACATCCTCTGCTACCGGGACAAAAAGTTGTGCTGGTGGGTCACAGCGGCGGCGGAGCGGTTGTGGCGAATTTGGCGCCGATGCTGGAAACGGAAAACATCGATGTCCAGGCGGTCGTAACCATGGGCTCGCCCGTGGCGAACTACGACCAGGCAGGCCAATATGCGCAAATTCACCAAATCCGCGATCATCATGATTACATTGGATTGCCCATCGTTCGCTCAGCCGAAGGCACGGACGTGATGGATACCTTCAATCCGCTGGTGTCGCTCGTTGGCAGCGAGCTACTGCAGCGCAATGCCAATCCAAATGGCACCCATACCACAACATACAGTGACTCACGCGTTTACGACACGGTTACAGGCCATACCTCGTATCATGCCAATCCTGTGGTGGCCCATATGCTCGGGCAGTATTACGGAGCAGCCAATCAGCCAACGACACCAGCATGTGCTTCGGCATCGGGAGCAGCAAGATAATGGATCGCCGAGTTTACGCCGCGTTCGCCCTGCTTGTTGGCACCTTCTTCTCGATTACCTGGTTCATTATTCCCCAGCCACCGGATGTAGCAATGGTTGGAGTACGATACAGAGGTGCTCGGCATGTAATCGGTTACCCTTTCAGCAAAGGCCCGGGTGTTCCTATGGGTGTAACAGTTGAGGTGTTTGAAGCTACGCTCCACGACGGCACACGGGAAATGCGCGCTTATGTTACATACGATGACCGTCCACCACAATACCTTGGACCGTTGAAACACCAGCTTGGCGATGCGCCTGTGCAAACGATCTTTGTCCGTGCCGGTAACGAACGTGTAGTCATGGGCACGTTTGACGATACCATTCGCCCAAACCGACCGTACATTACCTTTGTCTCGTCGCAGATCAATCCTCGGAACAACCAGTTGGCCTCTCTTCCAGGTCAGGAGGTAAAGCGATCGTTTAGCATATCCATTCATGAGGATGAAGCCGAACGATGGCCCAGCCTCACCAAAGTGTACATCTCGTCACAAACGTCGATGGATAAAGCATGGGAGCGGGCTAAGGCAAACGGTGTTAGGTACACCGATATTGACGAGGACCTCGACAGCGACTGGGTCGAGCGCTTCGATCCGCCGCTCGACATTGAAAGTCTGTTCATTCCCGTCGGCGACGAATTCGCCGGATATTCACCAACACAGCAATAAAATGAGGAAATACGTTTATGGAATCCACACCGAACCCCGCTCTGCTGCAGCTGTTGCTCACCTACGAGGAGCTTGCATTTGCGCTGAAGCTCGTCAACGCCGCCACGCTGCCTGGATTACGTCCGCCCCAGGCAGAGCCGTGTACCGCCGAGCAAGAAACGCAGTCTTTGGGCTACGCAGAGCGCTCATTACGCGCGCGGGAGCTGGCGCGTCTCACGCCGGAAGGCCAGTTTGTGGTCCACAAAGCGTTGCTGTCGGCGGTTAGCGTATGTGCGTATGCCGACCAAGCATTGCTGGTCCAGCATATCAAGCCGGATCATACGCTGGTCGAGTTTTACGGCGCGCTCAAAGACGGAGCGGTTGTCACGCAATCGCAGCCGGAGCCAGGGCTGTACCAACTGGCTGTGTTGCAAGACGCAGCCGATCTCATCGCGCAAGCCTTGGCCAGCAGCGACTGCCTGAGCCTCATGCCCGCTTCTGGCGCAGCGCTCACGATAGGGGATGATGTGCTGCGCCAGGCTCGGCAGTTTGCCGAACAAGGCATGGCAGCCGAAGCAGCAGCACTGCTCGCCGTCGACAACGATGCAGCTTCAGCGGCAGCTGTTGCGGCGGCGCTGGCCGAGCCGCACGCCCTTTCCATTCTAACGGTGTATGACAGCCAGGCGGACTCCACAGCCCGGATGCGAGAGCTCACAGTATTGCATACGCCCCAGGCAGCGTGGCTGATGACCGCGTTGCCAGAGCAGCAGGCGCGCCGCCTGGCGCCTGTTACATCCGCCGAGCTAGGCGCTATGCTCCAGGGATACATGCAGGCCACTGTAGCGCTTGTTGCAAGTGCCTAAGCTACGCCGAGCAAACACAGCCCTTGTGCCCGCCTTGCTACAATTGACGAGGGTCGCGGCAGGTCGTGGTGGAGTGGATGCGCGCCCATAACCTGCCTCCCGGCCTGTTCCGTTGCAGTGACGGTACGCATGGTGCTGTGCATGGATGCAGCGCAATCATGTTTAGCAGCAGGGTAGATGAGGAGAGAGCATCATGGACGAACAATTCATACCGGTTGCGGATGAAACGACCTTAGGTGAATTGGTTGAGCGCTCGCAGAACGAGCCGGTCATTCTATTCAAGCACGATCCGGTCTGTTCGATCAGCATCATGGCCTATCGTGAAATGAAACAGCTCAACGATCCCATTCCCATGATCGACGTGAAGCGCGCCGGCCCTGTTTCGCAGACCATCGCGCGGCAGACCGGCGTCAAGCATGAGTCACCGCAGGTTATTGTGCTGCGCAATGGCCAAGCTGTGTGGTCGGCGTCGCACCATGCCATCACCGCCGCGGCCGTTGAACGCGCCGTCAACGAGCATATGTAATTGAGCATAGTCGTGCCAGCGGTGGCTTGGCGCTGCCGCGGTCATTGCGTCACCCTCGCACGTGCTGGTGTTTCGCAACATGGGCCTAGGGCGACAGCGGCAACAGGTTCCACCATGATTATGTAGGCATCAGCCTAGACCAACACGAGGCAGATGAACGCCTTACTTGCGCCCAACAACCATCTCATTGCGCTCGCTCGCCAGGGCAAACGCCTGCCCCATCTGGTGCTGCTGCTGATTGTGAGCATCATCGCTACGTTCGTGATGCAGATTCTTGGCATTATTCCAGCGCTGCTGGTGCTGCAGTTGTTGGGCGCTGGCGACAACTCAGCGCTAGCCTCCGCGGCCCGCGGCGCCATCCTGCTGATCGGCTCGACCTCGTTGATCTTTGCCTTTATCTGGGCCTGGCTGCGCTGGTTCGACCAACGTCCTTACTGGACGCTGGGACTTGAACCACGGGGAGCGCTTGGCAAATATGCCCGCGGCTTGCTGGTCGGCTTGTTGATGTTTGCGGCAGCTGTTGGGCTTGCGGCCGCCTTCGGCTATGTTGCATATGAACAAGGCGATCCCCAGCAGCAAGGCCTGGCAGCGCTCGGCGGAGTGCTGCTGATTACGCTGGGCTGGATCGTGCAAGGCGCCTCCGAAGAAGTTTTATGCCGGGGGTGGCTGCTGCCCTCCATCGGCGGGCGCTACCGACCGTGGCTTGGCGTTTTTATCTCTGCCTTGGTATTCGCGCTGTTGCACTCCCTCAATCCAGGCCTGAGTGTGCTGGCCATGGTCAACCTGTTTCTGTTCGGTATCTTTGCCGCGCTGTATGCGTTGTACGAAGGTGGGTTGTGGGGCATTTTCGCCCTGCACTCGGTGTGGAACTGGGCCCAAGGCAATCTGTTCGGGTTTGAGGTCAGCGGCACGACGCCCGAAGGTGGCAGCTTGCTTAACCTGCAGGAAACCGGACCAGATCTGATCACCGGCGGGCGGTTTGGCCCTGAAGGTGGGCTTGTGGTCAGCGCCGTGCTGCTTGGAGGCATTCTGGTGCTCGTTGCGCTCGCTCGCCGCATGTCGCGCTCGCCGGTACCGGCCGAGTCGTAGACGCTTCGTAGGAGCGCGTTCCAGCACCAGCGGCGCCTTGCGACAAGCGGCCACACCACCTTTTGGTCTTTGCTGAGCCATTCTGACCCATTATCAGCTCTTCCAAAGGTTGGTATATTCGTAGGCGTTTGGCATTATCTAGAAGCATAGATCGTGACGCAACTGAGGGGCATAGGAGGCAGCTCAAACACAGCTCAGGTTGGGCTAGGTCCAAGCATGGCAGGTGTGGTATGCTCTTGGCGACACCTGGATCAATCACTGTGCAGTTGGAGCACATCCATGCCGCAGAGTCTGCCTTTGCCGCCAGAGTTAGTTACACAAGCTTTAGCCGACTTTGAAATTCCCGGTCTAGCGGTCGCCGTGGTCAAGGACGATGCGGTCGTTTTTGCGCGCGGCTATGGTGTGCGCCAACGAGGGGATTCAGCGCCGGTTGATGAGCATACGCTGTTTGCAGTCGGGTCGATCTCGAAGTCGTTCACCGCTACAAGCCTGGCGATGCTGGTCGACGCGAGGCAGCTCGGCTGGGACGACCGTGTGCTCGACCAGCTGCCCGGGTTTCAAATGGCCGATCCCTACGTGACGCGTGAGCTGACCGTGCGCGATCTGCTGGTTCATCGCAGCGGGCTGGCCGATGTCAGCGGCGGTACGCTATGGTACGGCTCCAACTATGACCGACGTGAAGTGGTTCGGCGCTTACGCTGGCTCCAGCCGGTGTCGAGCTTTCGCAGCCACTATGCCTATCAGAACGTTACGTATCTGGTGGCCGGCCAAATCATCGAGGCGGTCACGGGCCATTCCTGGGATACCTTCGTCCACGACCGGATCTTCGGACCACTGGGGATGACCACCAGCACCACAAGCATCACCGCGCTTGCGCATGCCGCCAATGTCACCACTCCGCACGCCCGCGTGCACGGAACAGTGCAGCCGATTGCCTATCGCAACTACGACAATGTTGGCCCGGCCGCCTCGATCAACTCCAACGTCATCGAGCTGGCGCAGTATGTGCGGCTCTTCCTTGGAGGTGGCGTTTACGGCGGACAACAGCTGTTTAGCCCAGCCCAAGCGCGGGAGCTATGGACAGCACAGATGGTGGTGCCGATTCAGACTCCGCCTCCTCCGCTAGCCGCGCTTGCGCCCCAATGGATGGCGTATGGCCTGGGCTGGTTCGTGCGCGACTACCACGGCCATAAGCTGGTGACACACGCGGGCGGAGTGGATGGCATGACCGCGCTGGTCACCATGCTGCCGGATGTTCAGCTTGGCGTGGTCGTCCTGACCAACGCGGAAGAAGCGCTGATGGCGGCGATCACGTACCAGCTTCTGGACACCTATCTTGGCCGACCGCAAATAAGTTGGCTGCCGGCGTACCTCCAGCTTCGCGCCGAGCGCATCGCCAAAGGAGAAGCAGCCGAGACGCAGCGGAAAGCAGCCCGCGTTCCTGGCACAAGCCCAGCGCTTGACCTGGCAGGCTACGCGGGAACCTACGTGGATCAGCTGTATGGCACCGCGACGGTGACGCTTGAGGACGCACGGCTGGTGCTGCGCTTCGACGCCACGCCGGCCTTTACCGGCGACCTCCAACACTGGCACTACAACACGTTCCAGATTACCTGGCGCGACCCGGTCGTGCCCAAGGGCTTGGTAACGTTTCCGCTCAACGCGAATGGCCAGGTTGCCGAGCTCCAGTTCGCGCAGCCGAAGCTGCTGGATGTGGACTTCAGCGAGCTCCACTTCAAGCGCCCGTCCAAACCAGCATAACCGAACAAGATGAATGTGATCGAACACAACACCACCATGCCAAACAAGTCGCTCCCGTTCAGCAAAGCCGACATCGAGGCGATTTGCGCCCAATACCCGACGCCGTTTCATCTGTACGACGAAAGGGGGCTGCGCGAGCAAGCACGCCGACTAAATGCCGCCTTTGCGTGGTGTCCTGGTTTCCGGGAATACTTCGCGGTGAAAGCAACACCTAATCCCACTATCCTCCACATTCTAGGCGAGGAAGGCTGTGGCGCCGATTGTAGCTCGCTGGCCGAGCTACTGCTCGCCGAACGCGTTGGCCTAACCGGCAGCGACATGATGTTTACCTCGAACAACACCGCTGCGGCCGAATTTCGCGCCGCCCGGGAGCTTGGAGCAATCATCAACCTGGACGATCTGGCGCATCTTGGATTCTTGGAACAGCATGCGGGTCTGCCGGAGGTTCTGTCGTTTCGCTACAATCCTGGGCCTGAGCGCGTCGGCAACGCGATCATCGGCAATCCGGTCGAATCGAAGTTTGGCTTGACACGGCCACAGCTGTTGGCGGGCTACCGGTTGGCCCGCGAACGCGGCGTTCGGCGCTTTGGCCTGCATACCATGGTAGCCTCGAACGAGCTCAACCCGGACTACATCGTCGAAACGGCCACAATGCTTTTTGAGCTTGCCGTCGAGCTTGCCACGATGCTCGACATCCGGCTCGATTTTATCAATCTTGGCGGTGGGATTGGCATTCCTTACCGGCCCGAGCAAGCCCACGTCGATCTCGCCGCCCTGGGCGCGGGAATTGAGCGCGCGTACCGGTCGATCTTGACGCCGCACGGTCTTGATTCGATCAAGCTTTGCATGGAATGTGGACGACTGCTGACAGGACCGAACGGCGTGCTGATCGCGCGGGTCCGTCATCTCAAACACACCTACAAGCGCTATGCCGGTCTGGATGCAACCATGGCCGACCTGATGCGACCCGGCATGTACGGCGCGTATCATCAGCTTACGGTGCTGGGCAAGGAGCAGCAGCCGGCTGGGGAAACCTATGATGTAACCGGCTCGCTGTGTGAAAACAACGACAAGTTTGCCATCGACCGACCGCTGCCGGTACTTGAGGTTGGCGATCTGGTGGCGATTCACGATACAGGGGCGCACGGGCAGGCGATGGGCTTCAACTACAACGGCAAGCTGCGGTCGGCCGAGCTGCTGCGACGCGTGGATGGTCGCGTTGAGCTGATTCGCCGCGCCGAAACACTGGACGATTATTTCGCAACGCTGCGCTTTCCTGGCTCCGATTTTTAAGCGGCTGTGGGACCCAAGCCCCAGGCTACACGGGAGCGTAGGCCATCTGCGCGGCCTCATGTCTAGCCTGCGCAGGCCGACTTTCGTCTGCCAAGCCAACCTGTCGGGTCCCAGAGCTGGCACGGACCATGCAGGCGCAATGTGGTGAAGTGCTAACGGATAAAGGAGTCGCGCTGTGCGCAGTGGAACCGCTAATCTGCCCTTGCACGGAGGCCATGCGCCACGTTGGCTTTTTGAGCGAATGGTGAAGCTGTCCGCCGAGATTGCGAACTGGATCGTGGTGGAGCAGGGCACGGTCGAGCTGTTTCGGCGCTTGTCGGATCCCCTCTGGTTCCAAGCCTTTGGCGCCGTAATCGGCATGGATTGGCATTCGAGCGGCGTTACTACCACGGTCTGCGGCGCACTGAAGCAGGGCTTGCAGTCGCGGCAGCGGGAGCTCGGGCTGGTGATCGCGGGCGGCAAAGGCCGCACCTCCCGCCAAACACCGGCGGAGCTGACGGCAGCCGGAGCATGGCTCGGCCTCGATCCCGATCCATTTGTCCAGGCTAGCCGGTTGGCGGCCAAAGTCGACAACAACGCCCTGCAAGACGGCTATCAAATTTATCACCATGTCTTTCTGCTCGACCGCACCGGCCATTGGGCGGTGATCCAGCAAGGCATGAACGACGCCAATGGCTACGCGCGCCGTTACCACTGGTTCAGCGCCGACGTGCACAGCTTTGTCGATGCGCCGCACACGGCCATCGCAACCGAAGCAACCGCCGATGTTTGGAATCTGGTGGCGCACGAAAGCGCGGCAGCGCGCGATGTTACCGCGGCCTTGGCGCGCGAGCAGCCCGAAAAGATCGTGGCCGAGGTGGCCAAGCTGCGCGAGCTGACTTTGCCGGCGCATCATGACGTGCGCGGCGCCGATGTCGATCCAAAGCGGCTCCATCGCATCCTGCTGAAAACATACGAGCGCCAGCCCGAAGATTTCGCAACACTACTGGGCATGGAAGGCGTCGGCGCGCGAACTCTGCGGGCGCTCAGTCTGGTCGGCGAGCTCGTGTACGGGGCACCCGTCAGCATCACCGATCCGGCCCGCTTTTCATTCGCGCACGGCGGCAAGGATCGGCATCCTTACCCGGTGGATCGCCCTACGTATGATCAGGTGATCCAAACACTGCACACGGCGGTTGAAAAAGCGGGTATCGGGCAGCGCGAACAGGTTGACGCGTTGAAGCGCCTGTCGCTGTGGACCGACGGGGAAATCCAACCGCCAACAGAGCAGCACCCTTAACTCCCCCGGCGCCAATCTTCAGCCAATCTTCAGGATTCACCGCCGATTTCTTCAGCTGTGCCCCCTACACTACAACCATCACAGCGCTGCACACCGTTGATTGCAGGCATCATGGAGGAGATCAGTATGAATCCGTTTTCCCAAGGACCAGGTTTTGGGCAACGCGGCCCACGCGGCTGGCTGCTGCCGTTGATTATTGGGCTTGCGCTGGGAGTATTGGTATTTGGCGGTCGCTGGAGTATGTTTGGCGGCTTTGGTCCCGGCAGCTATGGCCGAGAGCGAGGTCCACGCCGGGAGCAGCCGGCAGCACCCCAAGCCCCCGCGGCACCCCAAGCCCCGGCGACGCGACGCGGTGAACATGCGCGCGGCTCGGGCTTTGAGCGCGATCATGGTCACGGTCCGTTTGGCTTTGGTTGGCAGCGTGGCGGCTTTGGGATTGGCGGCTTGCTGCTCCCACTCGCATTGATCGGCGCGGGCCTGTGGCTCGTTTCGGGCCGAAACCGAGGCTCGGGCGGTTCGGGCGGAGCAGGTGGCTGGCACGGCCCGGAGCAGCAGGCCGACTGGAACACCCCACCAGGCAATCCAGCGCCGCCGCAGCCAGCTCCACACGTTGATCCCACCCCACCAGGCCCAACAACTGGCCCAACCCGCATGTTGTAAAGCTAAGCTGGAAGATTGGAGCCCGGAGCACCTTCAATGTGAAGGTGCTTCGGGTGCAGAGTTTTGCACAAGCGCTACAATACATATGGCACAAGCAAGGGCAGGGCTGAGGAGCGCCGGCATGGACGAAGGCACCGAGGGCAATGTACGGATTCTGGTCGTCGACGATGAGCCGACGATCACCGAGTTTTTAGAAACGGGCCTTTCCTACGAGGGCTACACGGTGCGCACCGTTGCGAACGGCGTGGCCGCGCTCGCGGTTGCCCGCGAGTTTCGGCCCGATCTGGTGATCCTCGACGTGATGCTCCCCGGCTATGACGGCTTTGAAGTCCTGCAGCGGCTGCATCGCCAGGACGACATGGCGGTGCTGATGCTTACGGCGCGCGATGAGCTGGACGACACCGTGCGCGGCCTGGAAGTCGGCGCGGACGATTATTTGGTCAAGCCGTTCAAATTCAAAGAGCTGCTTGCTCGTGTACGTGCCGTGCTCCGCCGCCGCCGGATCGCGCTGCCGCATACGCTGCAGAGCGGCAACCTGCGGCTTGATCGTGACACCCGACAAGTCAGCGTTGGCGCCGAGACCGTGCATCTCACGCCGCGTGAGTTTGATCTGCTCGAAGCGCTCCTGGCGCATCCCGGCCAGGTACTGACCAAGGAAACGTTGTTGAATCGGGTTTGGGGCTACGATTACATCGGCGACACCAACGTTGTGGAAGTGCATATCTCGGCGCTACGGGACAAGATCGGCGACCGGGACCGGCAGCGTATTCAGACTGTGCGTGGCGTTGGCTACGCGATCCGGGGCTAGGTATGGGTCGTCGTTGGTCTAACTGGTCATTACGCACCCAGCTGTCGCTCGCCGTTGCAGCGATCATGCTGCTGCTGCTCACGCTGTTCAGCATGGCGCTGTATGTCTCGGTCCGATCGTTCATTAATGCTCAAACGACGACGCAGCTGCAGCTCCAAGCGCGGGCATTGTTGCGCGAACGCGCCGACGGACCAACCAGCTCCGGCTCACATGAGCCACTGCCAACCGCCGCGCCTACCGACGTACAGCGCGCCGAGCTGCAAGAGCTGGCCGCAGCACTTACCAGCAGCACCACCAGTGTGGTGGTGTACCAGGCTGATGGCACCGTGCTCGCGCAAAGTGCGCCCGCTCAAGAGCGACGGCATGGCTGGCGGCCAGGACACGGACTCCGGGGCCAGCCCCGGCAGCCTCCCGCGCCCCCCGAACCTCCCGCGCCCCCGCGGCCCAACGATCAAGCCTTTGACCAGGTGCTGCGCGGCGCGGATGTCAGCTTCCGGGATTATGATGCCATGGAGCGGCAACTCGCAGTGCTGATGCCGGTTTATGACGGCTCCTACCTTATCGGTGTGCTGCAAATCTCCACATCGCTCCGCCCGACCGACGCGCTGCTGCGCTGGCTGGTGGCTGCGCTGATTGGCGGAACCCTGCTGGTGAGCCTGACGGCGCTGGTGCTGAGCTTGTGGGCGACCCGCGTCATTATCGACCCGCTGCGCCGACTGGTGGGCGTTACCCAACAGGTTGGGCAAGGCGATCTGGCGGCCCGCAGCAACCTCCACAGCCATAACGAGATCGGCGCGCTTGGCCGGGCGTTTGATCAGATGGTGGCGCGGCTGCAAGCGACCTTTGCGGTCCAACGCCGCTTTATTGCGGACGCTGCCCACGAGCTGCGCACACCCTTAACGGCGGTAGGTGGCCAGCTTGAGCTGCTGATGCTGGGCGCGGTCAGCGATCCGACCCAACAGCGCCGCACGCTGCAGCGGATGAACGGCGAGCTGGAGCGCATGGGCCGTTTGGTTGACGATCTCCTGACGCTTTCCCGTCTGGATGCGCGGCCTGCGCTGCGGCGTGAGGTGGTTGATCTGGCGCTCTTGGCCCAGGATGTAGCCCAACAGGAGCACCTCCCGACGCCGGATCATCAGCTCACGATCAACGCCACACCGTCGGTGCGAGTCATCGGCGATCCCGACCGTCTCCGGCAAGTGTTCCTGAATGTGCTGGACAACGCCCGCAAATACACGCCCCCTGACGGCAGCGTCCGCGTCACGGTCGAACAGCGTGCAGGCGAGGCTAGCGTCGCCATCAGCGATACCGGCGTCGGCATTCCCGCGGACGACGTGGCGCATGTATGGGATCGCTTTTATCGTGTTGATCAGGCACGCACCCGAACCCGTGGCGGCGCCGGGCTTGGGCTGGCGATCGTTAAAGGCATCGTCGAAGCGCACGGCGGCACGGCCACCTTGACCAGCACCCCGGGCAGCGGAACCACCGTTACCCTCAGCTTCCCCCTCGCTGCCGACGATACCCCAACGGCAGGACAGTCGCCCACAGCGAGCAGCCATTCCCTGGCGGATGTTGGCGTTCGCTCCAAGACCATCGTTGAATAAGGGCGTAGCCTGGATTAATCAGGGTTACTCAACGACCGACACTTCCGCCCTGCTGACGTGGCTGCCGGAAGCTGAAAGCCGATACGCCATTTTTTCGCGGCAGCTGATTCGCGGATTAACGGCGGGCGCCACCAAATAGCGCAGCGGCTAGCCGGCACGGGACAGCTGCACAGGAGCGTTGGCCTCCGCTGATCGGTACGCAGCCAGTGCAACCTCGACGGCTCGCAGGCCATCCTCGCCGGTGATCGAAGCGGGCGCGTTCGTACGAACCGCACTCAGCCAATCCGCGATCATCAACCGGTTCAGATTGTCGCCCCAATTGCGCCACTCAGTCCGGCCACGTTGATTGCTATAAAACTCGATATTCTGGGCAAAAACGTCGATGGCGGCGGTGCCCAGCGTGCCCGTCACTTCCAGTGTCACGTCGCCCCAGGTAGGAAAGGCGTCAACCGGCCGCGACCAGCTCGGATCCAGGCTCGCGAACAAGCCATCTTCCATGGTGATCAGCAGCAGGCCGCAATCGTCGACCTCCAACGCGTGATGACGAGCTGCCACCTCGGCGTACACTTCCACACACTCGCGCCGCCAGATCCACCGCAGCAAGTCTGCAACATGCACCGTATGATCCATGATCGCCCCACCGCCCGCAAGCTCGCGCTGGCCAAACCAACCGCCGGGGTACGTCCCGCGGTTCGTCGCGCGAATCATCAGGGTCTCGCCGAGCATGCCGCTCTGCACTGCTGCCCGTAGGCTGCGCACCGGCGCGCTGTAGCGCACCGGAAAGGCCGTGCCAAGCTGTACTCCCGCGGCAGCACATGCCCGAATCATGGCCAGCCCATCCTCGACCGTGGTGGCCAGCGGCTTTTCACACAAGACCGGCACGCCCGCTGCGGCTGCGGCGAGCACAAGCTCCTTGTGCCGGACGTTCTCGGACGCGACAATGACCGTATCAACCGACGACAGAAGCTGCTCGAGGTCGGCGAAGAACGTGGTGCTATACGAGGTCGCCGCCTGCCGACCGCGCGCCACCTGGTCATCCCAAATGTCCGCAAGCGTAGCGCCCGCAATGTCGTTGAGGGCGTGGGCGTAGGCCGCCGCATGAACATGGGCAAAGCTCAGAATTCCGACCCGCAACGGACTGGTTTCCATGCCTACACTCCTTGACTGGTCAGCGCGCATCGACGAAGCTGATCGGACGGCCGCTACGAATGCTTTCCAGCGCAGCTAGAGATAATCGCAGCGCATGGAGCGCATCCTCGCCGCTGGAGCGCGGAGGGGGTCCACCGCTGAACCAGCGCACAACGTCACGTAGCTGCAGCAGGTATGGATCTTCCTGCAATCCGCCCCTCGGCACGGCCACGCCCGGGCCGCCATTGGTCGGCGCTAGCTCAAAGGTTAGCGGCGCCGTTCCCTGGCTGGTGGTGCGGATGAGGCCAGCGCTGCCTGAAACCTCAAGTGTTGTACGGAAGCCGCTCGGATACGACCAGCTGCCTTCGACATAGCCCACCGCACCGCTGCCGAAGCGGACAATCGCCATAGCGCCATCTTTGCCGGTGAGACCACGGAAAGCAAGTCCTCGGGCGTACAGCCGCTCCACGGGGCCGAACGTCCAGCGCAGCCAGTCGAAATCGTGGATCATCATGTCGAGCACAACACCGCCACTACGCTCCAGATCCGCGTACCAGTTGCCGGCCACCTGCGGAAAGCCCACACCACGGGTGGTCCGCGCCACACCGGGCGCGCCCAGCTCACCCCGCTGCACCATCGCATGCGCGGCGGCATACTCGGGAAAGTAGCGCACGACATGCCCGACGGCCAGCTTCACACCGGCCTCCGCTACCGCCGCGAGCAACGCCTCGCCCTGCTCCAACGTGCGGGCAAGCGGCTTTTCGCAGAAGATATGCTTGCCGGCGCGTGCGGCTTCGATCACAACCTCGGCGTGCGCGTCGGTCGACACGGCCACCACCACCGCATCCACATCAGGATGGGTACAGACCGCAGCTGCGGACGGTAAAGACTCGCAGCCCAGATCGGCGATGTGTGCAGCCATTGGCGCTCCAACCTCCCGCGCGCCCACCGCGACCACCTGGACACCTTCGATCTGGCGCAGGGCGGTAGCATGCATCCCGCCCATCGTCCCAGCGCCAATAATGCCGATCCGCATGTGGAAAGCCTCCAGCTAAGCATCAAGTCAAACTGTGAACGACATACGTCGAGCGTGTCCTGGCATGCGTCAAGTAGTAAACACCTGAACGACAAGCAGATTGTTTCCACCAGTCGCGGTGGTGAGACACTGCCGAAGCGGGTACAACCAGCTAACCTGCTGCCCATTAAACGTCAGGTCATCCACGATTGCAAATACGCCAACACAGCACACTGCTCGTCAGACCTGGGCAACCAGGTTGCCAGCACGAATAACACCGGCTCCGACGACACCAGCGCACGCCGGGCTATGCGGCGGCACGGAGCAGCTTAAACGCTGTTTTGGCGTCCGGAGGCCGATCAGCGGATTCGAGCGCAAGCAGCTCCATAAGCGCCGCATCGAGATGGGGTGGCACGCCGGCCACCAGCATGCTGGGCACCGGCAGAAGATCGCCACTCGCTAAGCGCTCCGGCACGTTGGTTGGCGCACAGCCGGTCAACAGATGATAGGCCGTCGCACCCAGGCTGAACAGGTCACTTCGCGCATCCGTTTCCAGGCCTTGCAGCTGCTCCAGCGGCGCGTAGTCGAGCGATCCGGCCCGCGCCAGGGCTAATGTTCCACTGTTCTGTTTGGCAATGCCGAAATCAAGCAAAACATAGGTATTGCGGGCCGTGCGCTTGATATTCGTGGGCTTGAGGTCCCGGTGCACAATACCGGCGGCGTGGAGCTCCGCCAGTTGCCGCAGCATCGCGCGCAGGAAGCGAATGGTGTGCGCGGTGGACCAACGCCGCTGCAGCAGCAGATCGAGGGTCGGTCCCGCAATGAACTCCATCACCAGATAGGTTTGACCTTGCTCGCTCCAAACGTCATAAATATCCGGAATAAACGGGAGGAGGGAGGCATATTGGCTCAAGATGTGAACTTCCCGCTCCACCTGGCGCTGCTCCGGCTGGGTGAGCGAGCATACCAGCTTAATCGCCACCGAGCGGTTCAACAAGCGATCAGCCGCTTCATAAACAACCGCAAAACCACCACGCGCCAGCTGACGCAGCAGACGGTAGCGCTCACGTAGGATTAATGGCTGGCCGCACTACGGGCAGAAGCGCGCGGACGCGGTCACATCCGCCGAGCAAAAGGCACAGGGCTGCGAAGCGATCATGGTTCCTCGGATCGAACAGTGACTACCGTTGGGGGCTGAGCAACGTGTACGCGGCGAACGGCAGCCTCACGAACTCATCGACGGGCAGTGTCGACGGCAACAGTATGGCGGATTGAGGAGACTTGCGCAACTCGGGAATGCCAGGTGACACACCAAGCTCAGCCACGCTCTGCAGCCCAGGGCAAGCAGC
>JADDQF010000091.1 GCA_016781505.1 bacterium | reverse complement strand
ATGAACGGTCGCCAAGATCGTTTTTGTATTCTTCTAGCTATTGGTAGGAAGCCGCAAGGTGAGGCTCAACCTGCTGTTGAGATCTGACGAGTCGCCGGAAATGCACCCATGGTGGGGAATGTGTTTTGACTAAATTTAACCAAGTGCTTGTTGTGCAAAATAACCAAGCAGCGTACGTATTGCAATTTCAGCATGCTTTTGCTAGTATCACCGTCCTTCCATAAAGTGGGAGGAAGTGTAGGGAAAGGAGCAAGCAATGCAACCCCGCACGCTGTCCGCCATCGCGGTCTTGCTGATCACCGCCTTGATGCCTGTCGCGTATGTTTCCGCTGCGCCCCGATGCTTCCCTGAAACGAACCAATGCCTGGACGGGCGGGTTCGGCAATACTGGGAGCAAAATGGCGGCCTGCCCGTTTTTGGGTTTCCAATCGCCGCACAAGCGCCCGAGCAGAACCGGGACACTGGGCAAACCTATGCAACCCAATGGATGGAGCGCAACCGCTTCGAACTCCATCCCGAAAATCCAGCGCCGTATGACGTGTTGTTAGGCCGCCTCGGCGATGATCGGCTGCGGCAACTGGGAATCGATTGGCAAACCTTGCCTAAAACCGACCCGAGCGCGCAACATTATTTCGCTGTCACCGGCCAGGCGATCACGCATGATCCGTTCTGGCGTTACTGGAGCACCCATGGTTTGGACCTCGGCGATCCCGGTGTCAGTGAGCGTGAAAGTCTGGCCTTGTTTGGCCTACCGATTTCGCCACTCCAGACGGAAACCAACACCAGTGGCGATACCGTCCAGACCCAATGGTTTGAGCGGGCTCGTTTCGAAGACCATGGCCCCAAAGGGGTCTTGCTGGGTCTCCTCGGCAACGAGGTACGGGCAAATACCAATCCCGGCACAGTACCACCCCCGCCGCCGCCCCCAACCAACAGGCCACTTCCGCCATCGTTTAACAATTGCCAGGCAGACCCGCGTGCGGATGAGGCGCCTAATCAGCCGGTACGACTGACGGTTAACAAGGCGACCGAAGTCGTCCGCTTGACGAACGTTAGCCCAACAGCGATTGACTTGACAGGCTGGCGAATTTGCAGCATTCGCGGCAATCAGCTGCACGCGACGCTGAACGGCACAATTGGTGTTGGCGAGTCCTTAGACGTTACATCACAAGCTGGGGCAAATATTTGGAGCAGCAGCGAGCAGGACGATGGAGCTTTATACGACGCTAACGGCTCGCTCGTGAGTTACTGGCGTGACCCTGGTGCCCCGGCCACCGTCCCGAGTGCCAGCCCAGTACCCCAAACACCGGCCGTGCCGCCTGCGAAACCCAATTGTGATCCATCGTATCCAACAGTCTGTATTCCATCACCGCCCCCCGACCTGGACTGTGGCGATATTCCGCATCGGCGCTTCGTCGTACGCCCGCCTGATCCACATCGGTTTGATAGTGACGGGAACGGCATCGGCTGCGAGCGCTGACAACTCTCGGCGTTGCGAATTCCGGCGCTTCGCACATCCACGCTAGGTAAAGCTCTCTGCAAAGGAAAACTGATCCATGAAGGTTGCCTACGTTTTCAGCACCTCCGGCCACACGGCAAGCTACAAACTTGGCAAAATGATTTTGCCGCAGCTTGAAGAGCGGCGCCATGGCGTCGAGGTTGTTGGGATGATGTTTTTCGACGATAACAACTACATCCTACGTCGAGGCGATCCCGTGGGCGAGCGTCTAGCCAAAGTAGCGCAGGAGCAGGACATTTTGTTGATGATGTGCGATCAATGCGCGATTGAGCGCGGCCTAGCCCAGGGCCAGCCCGGTTCGTGTCAACCATACGGAACTGTAGCAGGTGTCCATGTCGGCTGCTTTCCCGACCTGTATGGCGCTAGCCGGTAACCCGCCCGATCATATCATTACCCTGTGAGTTATGGATTGTGCACCCATACAAAGCGTAGATCAGCCACGTACTAGCTCGACGAATGCTCGTCCAGCCGGACGTGTGCTGCTGTTGCTGACGGCAACGACCTATCGGGCCCAAGCCTTTGTGGATGCCGCATCACGGCTGAACATCGAGGTGGTCGCGGCGACGGATATGCCCAGGGAGCTGGCCGAGTTCTGGCAGCAGCCCTTGGGCATTGACTTCACCGACCTTCCCGGGGCGACCGAGCGCATTGCTGCGTTTGCCGCCGAAAAGCCGTTGAACGCGATCATCGCCGTGGACGACAGCGGCAGCTTGTTGGCAGCTCGGGCTAGTGCAGCGCTAGGGCTGCCGCATAATGGGGTTGCCGCGGCGGAAGCGGCACGCGACAAGTTCCTGATGCGGACGCTGCTCGCGCAGGCTGGCGTAGCTTCGCCTCCTTTTGCGCGCTATTGGACCTCCGACGATCCGCAGCTGATCGCCGCGACGACCAGCTATCCCTGCGTGGTCAAGCCGCTCCGCTTGTCGGGCAGCCGCGGCGTTATGCGCGCCAACAACCCCCAAGAGTGCGTGGCGGCGATTGCGCGGCTGACGGGGCTGCTCAACGCCCTTGATCCCGCGCCCGAGCCAAAGCCGTTTTTGATTGAAGATTTTATTCCAGGGTTTGAGGTAGCGCTTGAAGGGCTGATCAACCATGGGCAGCTGCAGGTGTTGGCGCTCTTCGATAAGCCCGATCCGTTGGACGGACCGTTCTTTGAGGAAACCCTGTATGTCACGCCCTCCCGGCTAGCATCAGCGGTCCAAAAGGCAATTGCTGATTGCGCGGCCGCTGCTGCCGCCGCACTTGGCCTCCGCGAAGGCCCGATGCACGCCGAGCTGCGTGTGAACGAGCAAGGGCCGTGGATCGTGGAGCTGGCGGGCCGCTCCATCGGCGGGCTCTGCTCCAGGACATTGCGCTTCGGCACCGATGTCTCGCTGGAAGAGTTGATTCTGCGGCAGGCTTGTGGCCTGCCAATTCCAGCGGCAGATCCTGCACAAAGCGCCGGCGGTGTGATGATGATCCCGATTCCAGCCGGGGGGATCTTTAAGTGCGTCACGGGCGTATCCGAGGCCGAGCAGGTGCCAGGGATCGAAGAGATTCAAATCACGGCCAAGGAGCAGTATCTCCTTGTGCCACTGCCGGAAGGAGACAGCTATCTAGGCTTTATCTTCGCACGCGGTGCCGCACCGGCTGAGGTAGAGGCGGCGCTCCGGCAGGCGCATGGGCGCCTCCACTTCAAGATCCAGCCGAATATTCCTTTGCTGGTCACCTAGCAATGATTGCTGCCGTCGACCACGGAAGCTGGACAACAACAACAGCGGAGGGCTCCTGCCGAGCTACTTGCGGCGTGGCGCGGCACCACCCTTGCTTGGAGCTGCATCACCGCCTTTACCGCCAGGACTCGGCGGCGTCCAGCCTTCCGGCATCTGCGCGCCCTCGCCAAAGAAAAACTGTTCCATCTGCTCCATCAGCAGCCTACGAGCAGCGGGATCGGCCATGTTGAGCCCATAATGATTCATCAGGATGCGCTCTTGGGCCGGCCACATGCCCCAAGCCGCGCGCGAGATTTGATCGTAGATGCGCTGCCCCAAGGTGCCGGGAAACGGGGGTGCATCCAGGCCGGGCAGTTCGCGTCCTAGTTTTGCGCAAAAGACCGAGCGGGCCATACCCATACCTCACTTCTCATACAGCTGCCTTATGGCAAGCCGATACAACGATTATAGGCCCTTTCAAGCCGCTGTCAAAGCTTGATCATGCAACTGATCCATGCCAAAAATGGTGTAGCCCGTCAGCATGACAACCGCCTGCGTGTGGTTTACTGGGGTATGCCAGGGCAATTCTCGATCCCACCGCTCCGCGCGCTGCTCGATGCGGGCTATGACGTGTGCGCTGTGATCGTTCCGGCCGCACGAGTGCCGTTTCCCGCCACAACACCCGACCTAACCGAACTGAAGCCGGTCTCCACCCCTTCTTTGCTGCCGGTCGTTAACCCATACCTCCAGAAGAATATTGTCCAAATTGCCTGGGAGCGGGACATTCCTGTCTTCGAGGTACGCCGTCTCCGCAGCATGACGACGCTGAACATGCTCCGCTCGCTCGCGCCTGACGTCGGCTGTGTCGCCTGCTTTTCCCGCCTGTTGCCGCCGCACTTGCTGGAACTGCCGCGCCATGGCTTTTTCAACGTGCATCCGTCGCTGCTGCCCGCGTATCGTGGACCAGCTCCCCTGTTTTGGACATTTCGGGATAACGCCGCACAAGGTGTGTCCATTCATGTCATGGACGAGACCTTGGACACAGGAGCTGTCGTCGCGCAAGCGTCGGCAACACTGCCAGACGGCATAACGGGATTGGAGGCCGACCAGCTGCTGGCCACGCGTGGCGGACAACTGCTGACTGGTGTGCTTGCTGCGATCCAAGCAGGAACACTTGACCGCACGCCCCAGAGCCAACCGGGACCATTTGCGCCCTGGCCAACCGTGGACGATTTCGCAGTTAGTTCCGGCTGGTCCGCCCGCCGTATCTTTAATTTCATGCGAGTCACCGGTGAGTGGGCACAGCCCTATCCGGTCGAGATCGCAGGGCAGCGCTTTCTGTTGGCGTCCGCGCTACGCTATGCAGCCGACGAGACACTGGCTACGCCATACCAACAGCTTGGCCATATTCTAAGGATCCAATGTAATCCGGGCGTTCTCGACGCCATCCTTGCCTAACGTTCGGCTCGGAGTTATCACTACGTCAACACCTTCTTTCGTGGCACGTCGGTACGCGACTTGCTCGGCCCAGAGGCTGATCGCCGTTGGACGCGACGCCGACATGTATGAAAGGAGCGCAAGTATCATGAACAACCCATACCCCGCAGAGTTGATCACGGCCGTACGGGCGGCTGCCCATCCACTAACCGGTGCTCCCAATGACTATGCGCCCCTGCTTGAGCTCATCGGCGATGCGCGCTGCGTCCTGCTTGGCGAAGCGTCTCACGGCACCCACGATTTTTATCAGGAGCGCGCTGAGATCACCCGTCAGCTTATCACCCACAAAGGCTTTACGGCGGTGGCCGTCGAGGCGGATTGGCCCGATGCGTACCGCGTCAACTGTTATGTCCGCGGCACCGGCGATGCGCAGAATGCAGGCGAGGCCTTGGGCGGGTTTACGCGGTTCCCGGCTTGGATGTGGCGCAACACGGTTGTCCGTGATTTTGTGGAATGGCTGCGGGAGCATAACAGCTCCGGGCAAGCCGGCGCACCCAGGGTTGGCTTTTACGGTCTCGATCTGTACAGCTTGCACTCGTCCATCGACGCAGTGATCGGCTATTTGGACAAGGTTGACCCCGAGGCGGCGCAGCGTGCCCGCTACCGCTATGGCTGCTTTGATCACCACGGCGAAGATCCCCAAGCTTATGGCTATGCAGCCAGCTTTAATCTCACCGAATCGTGCCAGCGTGAGGTGCTAACTCAGTTGCAGGAGCTGCAACGCAGCGCAGCTGCCTATACCAATCGGGATGGCGCGATGGCTGAAGACGAGTTCTTTTATGCCGAGCAGAATGCACGGCTGGCGAAGAACGCCGAAGATTATTATCGGACGATGTTTGAAGGCCGGGTATCGTCGTGGAACGTGCGCGATTGTCATATGGCTGAAACACTCGACGCGCTGCTGGCCCATCTCGACCGTCATGGCCACCGCAACAAGGTTGTGCTTTGGGCGCATAACTCGCATTTGGGTGACGCGCGGGCTACTGAGATGGGCGAGATGGGTGAGCTCAACGTCGGGCAGCTGGTGCGCGAACGCTACGGCGATGAGGCTTTTCTGGTTGGCTTCAGCACCTATACCGGTACAGTGACGGCAGCTTCCGATTGGGGCGGTCCTGCCGAGCTTAAGCGGGTTCGTCCAGGGCTTCCGGGTAGTTATGAGGCGCTGTTTCACGAAGCAGGGCTGCCCCGCTTTCTGCTGCCCTTGCATGACCGGCGCGTCGAAGAGCCGCTGCGGCAACGCCGGCTTGAACGAGCCATAGGCGTGATCTACCGACCCGAGACTGAGCGCATGAGCCACTACTTTCACGCCCGTCTGCCCGATCAATTCGACGCCATGCTGCATTTCGACCAAACTCGCGCGGTCGAGCCGCTGGAACGCACCGCCCGCTGGCAAACAGACGAGCTACCGGAGACATTTCCTTCGGCTTTGTAACGCAGCGAACCGGAACATACCAGATTCGCTAGCTGCGGTCGCCTGGTTACGCTGCTGACCCATCGCGCGGCCGCGCTAGCTACCTTGAGATAGCACCAGCGCATTCGTTCTCACATGCATCAAGCGCATAGCTTAGGTAAGCTTCCCTCAAATATCAGGGACCAATCCTCTCGCTCAAACTGATCCAGAGGTTGTCGTGCAGCTTGGATGGAGGACTTGTATGCCAGAAGAATACAACCCGTTTGAGGCGGCGAAGGTTGCGTATGCGGCGCTTGCTCCCGAACTGCGCGCTGTGCTAAGCCCGGAAGATGTGCTGCGCATCCTGTATCTCGAATTCCAATATTATCAAACGGCAAACGCAACGCCTTCGGTAATGGACAGCGCACCGCAGGCTCCGCTTAGCGCAGATCTGGAGTTGATGGTAGCCTTTGTCAGCGGTGAGTCACAAAAGCAGGGCCGAGCTTATTCGGCCGAGGAAGTCGCGCATGTGCTCAAGGGCGAAGACCAGTATATGCGCCAGATTGGGCTGATACAAAGCTAGGCAGAGCGCAAAATCGCATACCCACGCGCTCACCGTTGTTTATCTCAGATGCACGAATTGAGACCTATTTTTGCGCTTAACGGTGATATTAAAGCGTGACGCGGTTACGGCTGAGCCGTTAGATAAAGCACTGCGTCGTTTGCGCTGTTGCCTTGCGCAGGCGTTGGGTCTCCGTAGTTATTTGTCAGGACGTAGTTGGCTCAGATTGTTCTGTTGATGTGTTGGTATCCTTTTTACCGCTTATCTCGCCATGCCACTGATGCAACCACTGCAGCACTTCCACATATTTTGCCCGGGGCACGTTTTTGTACGAGCTGACACGATAGCGGCGGTAAAGCTCACCATAGACGACCTGATACCCGTTCTGTTTGCTGCCGCTATCCGCTAGGGCTTGACCAACCGCTTTCACAGCCAGCGCTAGTTCGGCAGCTTGCTCCTCAGTAATCGTTGCCTGCGGATTGAGCTGCAGCTCCAACGACGAAAGACGTGCATCGGTGGTCTGGGCAAAGTCACGCAGAAATCGAGCCATCCCGTCCATCCGGCCGTGCATCCCTTCCAGGCTACGTTCAATCTCCAGCTGCTGCTGAGCCAGATGCTGAATCGCGGTGGCAATATCCAGTGCCAGCTCCGCTCCAGAGCGCGGCCGGGGCTGGGAGGTGAGCTCGTTCGCCGGCAAAATGTCGTTGCGGAAGGCCGCCCATAACACCGAAGCAGCTTCCACTTGATAACGCACCAGCTTAGCGCGCACACCTTCATTGACGCGCTTGGGATTGATGGTTGTCAGCCACAAGGGTATTAAGTCAAGCCGCAAACACTCCGTCTCCTGCGGCCCCCCTTCCGTTTGAACCACAAGCGCCGTTAGTCCCTGGGCCAGCACCTCATGGTCGCGCAGCCGATCCATCTGATTCCGCCGCTGGATGCCTAAATTATCACAGAGCCGCCCCACGGGCACGTAAATTACGCCGTTCTCGGCATCCTGCACAGCAATAATGTTGTCACCGTAAAATGAAACTGTTTTTTGGATAGATGTTGCCATAGTTATGCTCACAAAGGGGCTGCTGCAAAGGACACTCCCCAGAGCAAGGGGCTGCTGCTAGGGACACCCCCTTACCTGCCTGTATCTGTCGCCCACACGCTGCGCTTCGCCGGGAAGCTCGTTTAGTATGTTTTCACCATCAGCATTGGCGCTGGCTCCCCACTCGCAGAGCAGCTTTATTATACGGGAAGACCAACGTTCACAGAAGCAACCGCTTGCGCGATCCTCGTGTAGCTCGGCAGCATGCAGCATACTCCAAGTTCGATCTTCAGCTTATCCTCCTTGCGAGGAGTATTTACTTGTTCCGAAAGAAGTACGCCCATACCAACGCCGTTGTTCCATACGTTGTCATCAGCAGGACTCGCCCTCCGTCACTGCTAAACCGATTGAGGCAGTAAGCCAGCTAGCTGATCTTAGTCCAGTGCATTGCACAGCGGTACCCAGGCGGGCGCGGTAGCACGAGCTGCGGAGGAGCTGTACCAACGACCACAACTCCAACAACCTATATGTGTAGGAGCGGCTTTCGCGTCATCCAGTAGTGGCATGTCCGCAGGAGGGTTAAGTGTTGCAGCGCAGCATACAATTCGGGCGTGGCGTGCTCCTTTTCAGCATCCTGTATAGCTTAACAGGCGCGTCAACGAGCAATTCCTTCTTGTTGTCCGCTCGATACCTGGTGACGCTGCGCAGCTCAGTTGTTGATCCACATGCAGCGGCGCAGTTATTGGCCAGCAGGTATCAACTCAAGCTCCGGCACACGTACGCTCATGCGCTTAAAGGGTTTTCTGCAACAGGTTATGCGTCGAGCATTGCGCAGCTGCGAGGCGATCCACTGGTTACAGCGGTTGAGTTAAGCCGCAGCGGCGAGCTGATGGGATTAGATGTGGCTCGCAAGGGAAGTACTCCATTGCAGTCTGGCCAAGTTATTCCGTTTGGAGTGCAAAGGATTGGTGCAGACCGCAGCCAGATTGCCCAGATCGACGGCGTTGACACTGCCCTTGACGTTGATATAGCGGTTATCGACAGCGGCATCCAGCCCAATCATCCGGATCTGAATCTGGCAGGAAGCGTGGTGTGTAATGGCGGACAGCTGTTCGAACAGCAGCCAGCTGTGGATTTGACAGGGCATGGCACGGCCGTCGCAGGTGTGATTGCAGCGCGAGACAACCAGATCGGAGTGGTTGGCGTTGTGCCGGGCGCTCGGCTTTGGTCCATACGCGTTGCCCAGCGCACTCCTGATAATCGCGTACGCTATGACACCGACGACCTGATCTGTGCGGTAGACTGGGTCGCGGCACATGCCGATGTGATCGAGGTCGTGAATATCAGCCTCGGTGCTTACGCTCCCTTGGGTTTTGACCATGGGCCATGCGGCCAAGCCGCCACCACAGCGGAAGCAGCGCTGCACCACGCCATATGTCATGCGGTTGCCGCGGGCGTTACATTTGTGGTCGCCGCCGGCGAGCCACGTCCGTCAATGCCGCGCACAGACTCAGCAGCTGTCTCGCCGGCAGCGTTTGCGGAAGTTATTACGGTATCGGGCATGGCGGACTTCGATGGACGAAGTGGCGGGCGTAGTCGTGAACCAATATGTCAGTCTGCCGACAGGGATGATACCTTTTGGAATGAATCAAACTATGGCTCGGCTGTCGATCTTGTAGCCCCAGCGCTTTGTATCAGCACAACGTCGGACTCACTCTGGAGCGGCACCTCTTTTGCCGCACCCTATGTTGCGGGAGCAGCAGCGCTGTATAAAATTGCGCGACCAGCTGCTTCACCCGCTGAAGTCAAGCGGGCACTTGAGGCATCGGCGCAACCGGGCTGGAACGTTAGCCGCAGCGCCGGGCGACCATACGGCGACGATCCCGATAACAGCCCCGAGCCGCTGATAAATGTACAAGCATTAACCAGTGCCGCGATTGCGTTACGCTCCGCACAACGAAGCCCGGCAACAACGACAACAGCAACATCTTCACAGGTGCGGCCCGTGCATCAGCAGTTAGCTAACCGGCTATGGGAATAAGGATGTAGCATGAGGAACAGGTCTGATATGCGCCATTCGTTGCGCTGCTTGATGTAGCCCAGTGTTGTGGACATTAATGATTATCGGCACAACAATCCAGGCAAGCAACAATGCTCAACAACAACCATACTGTTATGGCCAGGCTACCGAATCTGATCGACTGCGTGCTGTATCTGGGCCAAGGCTGCGTGGATACGGTATTCGCCCCAGGCTTGCCGAACCCATGGCTCGAGCGTCATTGCCCAAAGCACAACATCTAACAAACTCATGAGTTTCCCTGCCATAATCTGTTCGTCGTGCCAGGCCGGCAGCGGCCGAGCTGCTATATACGCACGCTGAAACGAGGCAACGAGGTCGTGTATTGCGACGGTGGAAGCCTCGAATTCGTGCAACAGCCGCCCGATATCGAAGATGTAGTAGCCGAAGCAACAGACCTCAAAGTCAAGCAGGGCAACGTGATCGCGCTGAAACAACCAGTTAGTGAGGTTGGTATCGGCGTGAATCAAGCCGATTGAACCGGGCTGGGTGTCCAAGATGGTCAAGTGCGACAGAACATATTCAGCAGCATAGCGCAGCATCGCTCTGTTATTCGCGGACAGGATGTTATCGGTCGGCAGATCCAGGAGTTTTACCTGTTCGGCAAAGGCGGCACTGTCAAAGCGCCAGCGGGCAAGCGAAGCGGCCAGCGGATACGTACTGGCAAAGTGATGTAACGTGCCAAGCATCGAGCCAAGCAAGGCGGCATCGCGTGATAACAGGTGGTGTTTATGACGACCTGGAATCCAATGAAAAAGGGCACATAATCGCTCATCGTCGGGTGTGTCGCTGTGGGTGCGACCTACCAGCTCGCCTGCTGGCGTACGAACAGGCTCAGGAACGCGAAGATCGGTCTGCTCCCGTAAAGTAATGAGCCAAGCGAGTTCGGCTTGGACGGCATGCAGTGGCATTCGCTGGGTAGGCTGGATACGCAGAACAAACTGGCGTTGGTGCCGGTCGCTAACCCGAAATAGCGACGTTGTACGTATTTTGATGAGCCGCACCTTTGGGTGTGCCAAACCAAAGTGTGGCAAGCACCGCATAGCGATGCGTCGCTCTTGTGCTAGCTGGGTTGGCGAAGTCATAAGCACTCAAGCAATTTGATAGACCGCCTCGTCGGGCGGCAAGCTCATAGAGCTGGCAGTGTAACATACGACTCGAGGCTGGATCAGAGCTGGCCGTGGAAACACAAAGAAAAGCCATCCGACTGGATGGCTTTTCTTTCGCGTCTGTACCTGGGCTTATGGAGTGGTCTGCGACAGAGCGGCCACTTCAGTTGCCGTCAAAGCCGATTCATAGACTCGCAGCTCGTCTAGCTGGCCCTTGAACGGAACGTCCCACCAGTTGACGCCTAGACCAAAGGTGCCGTTCGTCGTGGTAAAGACGTTCGGGAACCCTCCCCGATCAAACTTCTGCACGCCGTTGACGTACACCTTGATGGTACCTTCTTGCACCGTGAACGCCAGGTGGGCCCATTGGCCGGCCGGAATCTTCATCCCCGTGCCCGCATCATACCAGGCAGTGCCGGACCAGACCATGGTGTCGTTGTTCACCCATCCGTGGCCCTTCGGCACCAGACTGACCCAGTTATAGGGATCTCTTGCGCCAAAGAATGTAGTGGTGAACTCTGTTAGCTGTTCGGGCTTGACCCACAAGGCTACCGAGTACGTGTTGCCCGCAATCAGGCCATCTGGCAGGCGAACACCAGATGCGCCGTTGAACACCGCCGCATCGCCTCGAACGCCAGCTGCGTACGTGATCGTCCCACCTGTGTTGTCGATCCGATTGCCGGTAACGGTACCTGGGGCGACTTTGCCTCTGCTTTCTGCGAGGTCGCCCTCAAACGCATAATGCGCGATCAGTCCACCCGCCGGCTTCTCTTTCACCGTAACTGTAAAGGTCTTGGTTGCAGTTGCCGTGCCCTTGATGATGGTAGCCGTAAGGGTAACGGTTGCGTCGCCTTCACCGTATTCCGGCCGTGTCACGACGCCTGTGTTGCTAACAACAGCCGCTTTGGAGGATTCCCATGAGATGCTGCTCTGCCGGGTGCCCTCAGTCGGCAAGCTCAGGTTTGCGATCACGCTGCTGGTATCGCCCAGGCTCAAATCCTGCTGCACCGCCGCAACGATCTCCGCGTCCGTCATATCGGCAATTTTGCTGCCCCAGATGGCGACGCCCTGCTTGGAGAGCGCGCTGAAGGTCATCACGTAGCGTTGCGACTCCGGCTCCCATTGCCGTGTGAACACGCCGTTGTACAGTCTGCCTTCCGCCGTTATTGCCACGCCGTTATGTCCAGCTCGCTCCCAGGTACCTGTGATAGCGCCAGTGACCGTGCCGTCCTGCTGGAGCCGGATGTACTGGGACTTGGTAATTGCCGCCGAGATCGCTTTGCCGTGGTTGATGTACTTGTACTGGCCCACGACCTCCTCGCGCTTGACCTTGCCCGCCGTTTCCCCGGCGTAGCGGTACGGCGCTACCACCGGCCACCCGTCTGCGTTCAGGTACACCTGGTGCACCCGGATCTGGTGCATTTCCCCTTGCTGTGGGAAGCGCGTGTGGAAGATCAGGTACTGCTTGCCCGTCGCGGCGTCGTAGTACGCCGAGTTGTGCCCCGGCGACACATACCCTGTCCCTAGCCCCGTGCCCGGGTCCCCCGTTTTGCGCTCGAACAGGTAGTTGCCCAGCAGCTTCACGCCGTACGGCTCGATCGAGCGGTCGTCAAACAGCGGCTTAGCCGGGTCCGCTTTGACATTGATCATGTCATTGCCTTCCGCGTCGACGTACGGACCATCCGGGCGTGCGGACCGCGCTACCCGAATGTTGTAGCCGCCCACCGCGTCCAGCCCACCAAACGACAGGTACAGGTAGTAGAACTTGGTGTCGGGGTGGTACAGCACATAGCCACCCTCGATCCGGCTGTGGTTGCCGCCCAGCAGCGGCTTGCCGTAGCCCTGGCCAGGCAGCGGCTTGCCGGTGCTTTCGTCCAGCTCCAGGATGAACAGCCCGCCCGAGTACGAGCCGTACAACATCCACAGCTTGCCCTCGTTGTCGTAGAAGACGTCGGGGTCGACCACGTTGGGATGGACGCGGGCGTCGTAGATCGTGCCGTCCTCGCTGGGCTGCCCCCACATGCCCGACTTCAGGATGATGCCCAGGTCCTGATACGGACCGTCCACCTTGTCGGCCACCGCCACGCCCATCGCCGAGCGCGGCGAGTCGCCTTTGCAGGCGTTGTAGTACATGTAGAAGCGGCCGTCCTTGAGCTGGATCACGTCAGCCGCCCACAACGTATCCGTCTGCGCCCAGGCAAACGTTTCCTCCAACTCCTCGACCACGTTCTTGAACAGAGGGTTTGCGGGATTAACGCCATCGGCTATCTTCTCCCACTGCATAAAGTCCGTGGTTTTGGCGGCCGCCAGGTGCGAGCCAAACACATAGTAGGTGTCGTCGACCTTGATCACGGACG
>JADDQF010000036.1 GCA_016781505.1 bacterium | reverse complement strand
CGCTCGGCTGCTGCTTCGATCAGTTTGGAGGTCGGCTTGCCGGCGCCGTGTCCTGCTTTCGTCTCGATGCGGATCAGAATGGGTGCTGGCCCACCCTGGGCCGCTTGCAGCGCGGCTGCAAACTTGAAGCTGTGGGCGGGAAACACGCGGTCGTCATGGTCGCCAGTTGTGATCAACGTGGCAGGGTAGTGTGTGCCAGGCTTGATATTGTGGTAGGGCGAATAGGCGAGCAACGCTGCAAACTCTCCTGGGTCGTCGGGCGAGCCATAGTCTGAGACCCAGGCCCACCCAATGGTGAATTTGTGGAAGCGCAGCATATCCAGCACTCCTACGGCGGGCAGGCAAGCTGCAAACAGGTCAGGGCGCTGCGTCATGCAGGCTCCAACCAGCAAGCCTCCATTGCTGCCGCCGCCAATCGCCAGCTTTGCCGTACTGGTGTAGTCGTGGGCAATGAGCCACTCTGCCGCGGCGATAAAGTCGTCGAATACATTTTGCTTGCGGAGCTTGGTGCCGGCCTCATGCCAGGGCTTTCCATACTCACCGCCGCCGCGCAGATTGGCTTGTGCAAACACGCCGCCTAGCTCCATCCACACCATGATTGCGACCGAAAACGTCGGAGTTAGCGGAATATTAAAGCCGCCATAGCCGTAAAGATAGGTGGGGTTTGCGCCGTTCAGCGCAAGGCCCTGCTTGTGGCTGATAAGCATGGGGATTCGCGTGCCATCGCGGCTGGTATAGAAGACTTGGTGTGAGACATACTGCTGGGGATCGAAAAGGAGCTGCGGTGCACGAAATACGGTCCTGGTGCCTGATGCAACATCGAAGTGGTAGATGACGCCAGGCGTGGTGACGCTGGTAAATGAAAAAAAGGTTTCGCGGTCGTCGGCTTGCCCTCCGAAGCCAGAGACTGTCCCAATGCCGGGCAGCTCAACACTTCGGCTGAGCGCGCCGTCCATTGCGTAAAGCTGCACCAAACTGTGGGCGTCGTGCAGATAGATAGCAATAAATGTCTGGTTGACCAGCGTCACCTGTTGCAGCGTGTCCTCCGCTTCGCCGATGATCGCTTGCCAATGCTCACGCTGCGGTTGCTCGATGTCGATACAAATCAAGCGCAGCCGGGGCGCCCCACAATCGGTGACAAAGAAGAAACGCGGCCCGTCGTTGCCTACAAATACGTAGCTTGCATCGAAGTCGAGCAGCAACGGCACAACCGGCGTATTATCCTCCTGGAGGTCTTTGTACAAAACGCCATTCTCGCGGTGCGTGCCCTGCCATACTGTGATCACCAGGTAACGCCCATCGTCGGTTACCTCGCCGCCAAATCCCCACTCTTTGTGCTCGGGTGATTCATGCACCAGCAGGTCCGCCGACTGCGGAGTGTTGATCCGGTGGTAAAAGAGCTTGTGGTAATAGTTGGCGCCTTTGTAGGCTGTGCCGGCTTCGGGCGCGTCGTAGCGGCTGTAGAAGAAGCCCTGGCTATCAGGTGTCCAAGCAGCGCCCGAAAACTTGACCCACTGCAAATGATCAGGGCGATCCTGGCCACTCTCGACCTCGCGCACGCGCCATTCCATCCAATCAGAGCCTGAGGCAGACAAGCCATACGCCAGCAGCCGGCCATCGTCGCTTACAGCATACCCGTTCAGCGCAACGGTGCCGTCCGCAGACAAGGTGTTGGGGTCCAGAAGGAGCTGCGGCTCGGCGTCGAAGGTATCCATCCAGTAAAGCGCGCTCTGATTTTGAAGACCGTCGTTACGAGTAAAAAAGTACCGGCCGCCGCGCTTGAAAGGCACACCGTACTTCTCGTAATTCCAGAGCTCAGTCAATCGCTGCTGAATCCGCGGACGGGCAGCGATATCCTCAAGGTAGTGTGTTGTGAGCTTGTTCTGCTCTTCAATCCACAGACGACTCTCAGGCGAATCGGCATCTTCAAGCCAACGATACGGGTCGCCAATCTCTTGCCCATGCAGCAGATCAACATGCGCTCCCCGTGGGGAAAGCGGATAGTTCAGGCTGTTGGTGGGTATCGTTTGATCCATGTATCCTCGCTATTTGCGATTGTCGTCGGTGTGACAGTTGATGGATGTGCCGATCTCAGCTATTCCTGGCATGCAAGATCGCTCAGTGCGAGCTGGGCTCCTTGCTCTGTTATAACGATCATAGCAGACAAACACCAAGTAATTGCGCCGTTCTGCTAGCCGAGGAGTGTTATAGGCACCTGCAATGGTCGCACAACCAGTACGTTGAACCCAGACTGCTGTTCGTTTGTTAATTCCGTGCTTGTTGGGCTAGGGCCAGGGCACCATACAAAACACTGTTATCGCCAAGGGCTGCCGGCACTACATCGATGCGGGCGCGCGACCAGCTTGGAATTTGACGCCGCAGCTCCGCTCGCAGTGGCTCGAAGAGTGCAGGGCCAGCCTTGCCGATGCCGCCGCCAATCACGATTCGTGCAGGATTAAGCAGCATGATGGCTGCCTTTAAGCCCGCGGCCAGATCCACAACGTAGCATTCAACAAATGCCGGTTCACGCAACAGCTCATGCGCTGGCCGCCCATAGTCGCGTTCCAGCCACAGTCCGCAACATAGCCGCTCAAAGCAGCCGCGGTCGCCGCATAAACATGGAGGTCCATCCGGTCTTACGGTGATATGCCCAATCTCGCCCCCATATGAGTCGGCGCCGCGCATGATCGTGTTGTTGTTGATGATGCCTCCGCCAATTCCCGTTGATAAGGTCAGGTAGAAGAGCGGATCATAGCTTTGGCCTGCACCATATGCTCCCTCGCCCAGCGCCCCAAGGTTGGCATCGTTATCCATAACAGATGGTAGCCCAAGCTGTTGCTCAAGCAAAGCCGGCAACGGCGTATCGTCCCAACCGGGTACATGCGTAGAAAGAATGACGCGCTGCGTCTTCCAGTCTACAGGCCCACCAAAGCCAATGCCGCACCGCTGCAAAGGGATCTCTGCTTGCCACTGCTTGGCCTGTCGGACAATCTGCGCCACCATCCAATCCCGGCTACCCTGTCGGTCTGTGGCGTGGGACGTACGGTGGATGATCTGGTTATCTTTGAAAACCGCGAGCGAAAACTTCGTTCCGCCAATATCGACGGCCAGAGTATGCATGAACATGTCGTCCTTTTCATCGCCTAACCAAACGGTGTACAGTCTTTGGCAGTTCTGACCCTAACTTTCACAGGTCCTGCAGCCTACCATCGCAGCTATTGGTGCAGGAGCGCAGCCTACCACGCATGCGGAAAGGGGCGTCGACGGGCTAGATCGTCGCCTGTCTTCTCAGCCTTGATGGAAATACTTGCTTTGTTGTTTTGCCTTGGCACTCCCGCGCTTGTGGTCGGCCTACTTATTTGGCTGGTGAATAGTTGGAACGGCATTACGGCTCATGCCCTGCCACGACCGCGCCCAATTCATGGAATAGCTGCGCCAGTTCTTCGCGTCGATAATGGGCGTTAAGCCCGCTCGGATTTGGCAGCACCCAGATTTGGGTGGCGGCGATGGTTGCGGGCTGCAGCCCCAGCTGTGCTTTAGGTTGTGCGAACGCCGTGCGGTAGGCGCCAATCCCAAGCACGGCCAGGTACCGGGGCTGGTATGTACGAACCTTTGCCGCAAGCCGGCGGCCTCCCGCAACAAATTCCTCCGCGGCTAGCTCGGCAGCCGTTGCAGTCGTGCGCTCAACGACATTGGTGATACCATAGCCCAATTCAAGCAGCGTACGCTCTTCAAAGGGAGACAGCAAGCGTGGGGTAAAACCGGCAGCGTACAGTGTTGGCCAAAAACGGTTGCCAGGCCGAGCAAAATGATGGCCAACTGCGCCGGAGTACAGCCCAGGATTGATACCACAAAAAAGTACCTGTAATCCAGGCGCGATGACATCTGGTACGGTTTTATGAACCGCCGCCTGGAGCTCGGCTTTTGTTGGCTTAGGGCTATTCACAACCTTCCCTGGTGTGTAGCTGATTGCCAGCCTGCCCGCCGCGCAGTCACACTGTCGCCGGCAATACCCCAATTGGCGCGGTCATCCTCAATCATCACAAATGTCGTTCACGAAGTTTTGCTCAGCACATTCGTCAGCAATTGGGTAATGCCCTCCATCAGCGCTGCTTTTTGCTCAGCGGTCGCGCCATCTCCCGTATAGTGTCACCATAGTTACAAAGCCTGTCAAACACCACAGGCAAGCGGCAATCAGCGCCGCTAATTCCATCGGCCAAGGTCCGGCAGCAGTCGATCGGCATTCTCTGCTTAACTGTGCGAGCGACCGAGATAAGAAATAGCTCGGTCAGTAGCGTACCACTCGGCTGTAAGCGCCCGCCGGGCGAGCCGGGAGGCGGTACCACCCACCACTGTTTCCCCCACGGCTCGACGAGAAATCCCGCTTGGCACAGCACAACAATCGCTTCCTCACGGCTCATACGTTCATCTCTTCGGGCTCTCACCTTGTGCTGTCAAACCTCCTAATACTATGTGTTCACGCTTAAGGCATACAAGTGCGTCGGAAGATTGCGGTTCTTCGGATTGTTAAATGTTTTTTCCCACGTCATCCCGATCTTCTCGGCTACACGGGCGGAAGCAACATGCTGTGTAGGCATGTTCGCCACCAAGCGCCGAAGCCCAAGCGTCGAAGCTGCGTAGTCTCGGCACGCCGCTGCGCTTTCGCTCGCATAGCCCTGCCGCCAATGATGCTGGTCGATAATGTAGCCCAGATCGTATTCGAGCACGCCAGCCACCTCCATGTGCATGATGCCGCAATCGCCGATCAGTGCGCCGGTTTGTTTCAGCACCACCGCCCAGCGCCCCCAGCCATGCTCGGCATAGCGTTGCAGGTTGCGCTCGAGCCAGGCTTGTGTGGCAGCTAACGTAAACGGCGTTGGCCAAAAGCTCATGGTGATCGGATCAGACAAAATCTGATGCAGCGCCGCAAGATCGCCGAACGATTGCTGCCGGATCAGGAGGCGCTCAGTTTCCATAATGATCATGCGCTGCTCCTGTGCGTGCAATGCCTGTACCTGCACGCGCTGTAATGAACGTCGGCGGAGTTTGTGATCTGATCATGCTCAATAACCATGGCAAGAACTGCTGCATCCAGTTGAATCTGAGCAAACGTATATTACGCGAAAAGGGAACCCTTCACCCTCCAGCCCTTGTGAAGAGCCGCTCTCCATGGTAGGAGGCGGCTCTTGTACGTTTGCAAGCGCTTCTTGCGGGCTTCTGGGCACGCAAACAGCACAGGTTGTGGGTGTGCTGCCAGGGCGCGGAGCGGTGGGCGTACGCTGCAGCAAGGTGGCAACACAAGGCCACACTCCCCATGACCGTAAAACCACCCGCAGCCTGTTTCCGGTGTTAGAGCTGCGCTAGCTTATCGCGCAACGTCTGGGCTGATGCATTAAAGGCAGTTCGTTCCTCAACGCTAAGCTCCAGATCAAGTACTTCCAACGCGCCCTGACGGCCCACAATCGTTGGTAGGCTGAGGGCGATACCTTGCACGCCATAGTTGCCGCGCACTGGTGTCGAGACCGTAAGCACGGTGCGTTGATCGCGCAGAATCGCCTCGACCAGGGTGAGCAAGCCCAGGCCGATGGCATAGTACGTTGCCTGCTTGCGCTTGACAATTTCGTAGGCTGCGGTTCGCGTTTGCTCGAAGATGTGGTCCATCGCGGCCTGCTCCCACTGCCTGCCGCTGGGAGTGTGAAAATTGCGCAGCCGCACGCCCGCTATATTCGCCAAACTCCACACAGGTACTGCACTATCGCCATGCTCGGCGATGATGTAGGCATGGACCGAGCGCGCATCGACCTCGAAAAAGGAGCCGAGCAGATAACGGAACCGGGCTGTGTCCAGGATTGTGCCGGACCCAACCACACGGCCCCACGGCACGCCCGCAACGTCCGTGGCGATATATGTCAAAATATCCACGGGATTGGACGCGATCACCAGGATGCCGTCGGGATTGTGCTCAAAGATCTTGGGCACGATTTGCTTGCAGATATCAGCATTGCGCTGCAGCAGGTCTAAGCGGTTCTCGCCCGGTCGCTGATTCGCACCGGCAGTCATGACCACGACGCCAGCCCCAGCCAAGTCTGCGTAGTCGCCCGCAGTAATTTTCGCCGGCTGGACGAAAGGCAGACCATGGTTAAGATCCATCGCTTCGCCTTCCGCGCGCTCGCGGTCCACATCCACCAAAACAATCTCGGTGGCAATGCTGCGCTGCATCAACGCGTACGCGAACGACGATCCCACCATGCCAGTACCGACAATGCCTACTTTGCGAGTCGAACTTTGCGCCACGGCTGCTCTCCTTCATTTGGACAATGCTGGGTGACCATCGGGTTCTTCAGTTTGCACCGGTGTGCTGAAGCGACACGTATGCACGGCACCGCTCTTGCAGCTTTGGTGGTGTCTCATCCGCGACTGGTAGCGCCATCTGTTTCCGATCTGGTCTCGTTGCCCAGCTTATCCTACCACCTTTAGCTGTACAAGCCGTGCAAAAATGCAGCCAAAAAGCCAGTGGCGACCGCGAGACCGCATATAAGCAGTGTTAAAACCAGGACGGTCAGCACAAGCGCGGCGACGGCGTTAACACCATGAAGTGATTGGGTTGCTGTTGGTTGGGGTGTGACAGCTTGGTACGAGCACTGCAACGCTCACCGTTACGTAGGCCAGGCGATGTGCTGTACACAGGGCTAAAGATATGACAAACCAGCCGCGATCATTGGGATGATCGTTAGCGCAGGTCGAGCTCGGAGAGCGGCGGCAGCGGTTGCTCGAACAGCCAGTCGTTAAACAACCTTTGGAGATCTTGTGCGGCTACCTGCTCGGCTAGCGCGACGAAGTCGGATGTGGTGGCATTGCCGTAACGGAAGCGCTGGGAGTAGGCCCGCAGAATATCGAAAAAGTCGTCGTCGCCCACGCGGACCCGGAGCGCATGCAGGGTGAGGCCGCCCCGCACATACACGCTTTGATTAAAAAGATTATCTGGCGGCGGCGTGCCAGGCGGCGGCAGCTGCGGATCGAACTGTGCGTAGGCCGACCGAATAACGGCATCACGCGCAGCTTGCCCGCCCGTATGTTCTTGCCACAGCCACTCGGCATACGTAGCAAAGCCTTCGGCAAGCCAGATATCGCGCCACTCCTCCACGCTGACGCTGTTGCCAAACCATTGATGGGCCAGCTCATGGGCGACCACCGTCTCGGCGAGCTCAGGCGGCGCCAGCACAACATCGCGCCCAAAGACGGAAAGCGTTTGTGTTTCCAGGGCAAAGCCAAGATCCGCATCGGCTACGACCGCGCCATAGGCTTCAAAAGGGTACGGCCCAAACACGGTGTTGAAATACGCGATCATGTCGCCGGTCGGGGCGAAGGTTTGGCGGCCTTGATCCGCAAGCGTGGCCGGAATGTAGTTGCGCAAAGGCAGGCCTTCAGGTCCCGTGGCGGTGTCGGCGACGAATTCAGCGATATTGACGGTCGCCAGATAACTCGCCATCGGATCGCGGGTTTCCCAGTGGTAGGTCGTGGTTGTGCCATTGTCGAGGGTGTCTTGCAGCTGCCCATTGGTGGCCACCACGAGCGGCTCCGGCACGGTGATCAAAAACGTATAGGTAGCCTTATCCAGGGGATGATCGTTCACGGGATACCAGGTTGCCGCCGCCTCGGGTTCGCTCACCACATACACCCCGCCGGGGTAGCGGTTCCAGCCCATGCGGAGCGGTACGGCTTCGGGCACGATGGGCCGCGGCTGCCCTGCATAAGTGACCGCTACCTCGAATTCGTCGCCGTTGGCCAGCGGACGGGACGGCGTAATGGTGAGCTCCCGTCCGGCGCGGGCAAAGGTTGCTGCTTGGTCGCCCACCTGAATTTCGCTAATCTCCAAACCCAGAAAATCAAGGTTGAAATCGGACAGATCAGACGTGGCACGCGCCTGCATCGTCAGGGTACCCGAGATCGTATTGTCGGCAACGTCCACGTCCAAATCAAGGGTGTAGTGCAGCGCGTCATAGCCGCCGTTGCCCAGCTCGGGGTAGTAGTCGTCGCCTAGACTGTCCTGCGCCACTGTATTGTCCGGCTCCGCTGTGATTTCGGGCGGGACCGAGGTGCCGGCTGCGGTTGGTGCTGCCGCGGTTGGCGTCACAGTCGCCATTTCCTCCATTGGTGGTAGGGTGGGACTGGTCGTCGGAGACGGTTGTACCACCGTGCTTTGGGCGATCTGGCTCGCTTCCGGCGCGTTTACGGGCAGGACTGCCGCACAGCCGCTGAAGCCAAGCATTGCAAGGGCGAGCAGCACAATTCGCCGCATCGATTGTTTAGTCATAGCGTCGCCTTATACGTCGTAGCAACCGGGGCCGTCCATGATATGCGGCCGTAGACCGCAGGGCAATGCGCTTCCCGATCAACTACCTGATTGAATGATACAACTGTTCTGCCTCCATGCACCGCAGAAACGCTATGCCCTGTGGATCCGGCTGGATCCCGTGTATGATCATCCCAGGCTAAGGCAGCGGCATGTTGACACCGAGCTGGCTCCGCTACAATGTCCCGCCCAAATTCCACGGATTGAACTCGGCCTCGCCCACCCCCTGGGCCTCGCTTTTGGATGGCTGCCCTGAGGCCACAGCCACCACGAGGTCTAACAGCTCGGCGGCGACCGCCTGCATCGGAACGCCCTCCAAGATTTGGCCGGCATTAACATCCATGTCGTCGATCATCTGCTTATAGGTAGCAGAGTTTGTGCTGAGCTTAATGCTTGGCGCTGGCTTGAACCCAAAGACCGAGCCTCGGCCGGTCGTGAAGAGCACAAGGTTGCAGCCGCCGGCAACTTGACCCGTCACCGAAACCGGATCGTAGCCCGGCGAGTCCATAAAGGCAAACCCTGTGCTTGTTACCTGCTCCGCGTAATCGTACACGCCCATCAACGGCGAGGTGCCGCCTTTGGCCACGGCTCCCAGCGACTTTTCATAAATCGTGGTCAGACCGCCCGCCTTGTTGCCGGGGCTCGGATTATTGTCGATCTCCATGCCATGGCTGCGGGCGTGCGCTTCCCACCAGCGCACCTGGGCGAGCAGTTTTTGGCCGACCTCGGGACTGATCGCCCGCCGAGTAAGCAGATGCTCCGCGCCATAAATCTCGGGTGTTTCCGCCAACACCGCCGTGCCGCCTTGGCGCACCACTTCATCCGCCACCATGCCCAGCAGCGGGTTGGCAGTCACCCCCGACCAGCCATCACTGCCGCCACACTGCAGCGCCAGCATAAGCTCCGAGAGCGGCTGCGGCGTTCGGTGCATCTCGTTGACGACCGGCAGCAATGCTTCGATCGCGGCTATGCCGGCGGCGATCGTTTTACGCAGACCGCCTTCGCCTTGAATCACCAGATGTGGCGGGGCTTGTGGCGCCTCTCCAGCCGGCGTGTGCAGGTTGTAGTTTTGGATCATGTCCGCGATCTGATTTGTTTCACAGCCCAGCCCTACGATGATGTATGCGCCGATGTTGGGATGCTGCGCCATGCCCGCCAGTGTACGCTGCAGCAGGACATAGTCGGCTCCATTGATGCGATTGGCACAGCCCGACAAATGGGTAAGCGCAATCACGCCATCGACGTTGGGATACGGCGCCAGGCGCTCCGGCGAAAAGGCATGGGCAATCTCGCGACTGGCGTGGGATGAACAGTTCACCGACGCGATCACGGCAATGTAGTTGCGCGTCCCGACCCGTCCGTCTGCCCGTTTATAGCCTTGGAAGATACGGCGCTGCTCCGGGGGAACATACGCAAACGGCTTGACATCCACGCCAAAGGCGTAGTCGCGGGCAAAATCCTGGACGCCGAGGTTATGGGAATGGACGTGCTCGCCGGCCGGAATGGGCTGGGAGGCGAACCCGATGACTTGACCATAGCGCCGGATCGGCGCCCCCTGCGGAACATCGTGGAGCGCCAGCTTATGGCCGCTGGGAACGAGCCGGTGCACCACAACATGGACCGGCCCGTTGTCCTTAGAATCCAGCTGCACGCGAGTGCCTGGGGGGACATGCGTTTTCATGATCGCCACGTCATCCTCCGGATGGAGGCGAAGTGCAACCTCGCCGAGGCGGACTGCGCGCCGTTGGGCTACATCGACGAACGAAATTGCGTCGGGACTCATATCTGCTCTCCTCTTAGTACGGTCCAAGCTATTGCGATGAAGAAGCCTGTATCAGCGTCCATCATACCCGACGCCGGCCAGATCGGCCATAATGCAGGTGGGAATGGCAGGCAATTGCTATGCGTAGTCGTAAGAAGGACGGCTGTGGCATGGTATCTTAACAGTAAGGGAAAATATAGGCAGTGGACTGACCCACGCCAGTCCACATGTGGTGTCTTCGCCGAAAGGATACGTGATTGCGCGATACGGGGCTACGTTTCCTGCTGCCATACATGCGACGTTACCGCGGCTTGCTGCTGCTTGGCCTGCTGTATGGCCTGATCGGCGCTGGAGCAAGCGCGTTCAGTCCCACGCTGCTGGGCTGGGCTGTGGACGAGCTGCTAGCAGGCGTGCGGGTGCCGCTGCTTGGGCTGTATGCCCTGGGCCTGATTGGGCTGGCAGGCACGCTGGCCTTTTTCCGCTACCAGCTGCGCATGTTGAGCGGGCAGATTGCCGTGGGCGTCTCGTACCAGATGAGCCAGGATTTATTCAACACAATTCTGGCACTTGATCAGCGTGCGCTCCAACAATACGGCACCGGCGATCTGCTGTCACGCGCCACCAGCGATTTTATCTACATCTGGCGCTTTTATAGCGCAGGCTTCCAGATGTCCGTGCATGCGCTCTTTCTGCTGGGCATCGGCTGTGCGCTGATGGCGCTGACGAGTCCACTTCTGGCGTCGATCGTGGTGGTGATGCTGGCGGTCAGTATCGGCGTGCAAGTTGGGCTGGGACGCATCGTGGAGCGCGCGTTCGACCGTGTGCAGCACAATCTGGCGCTGGTTTCGGCGTTTGCACAGGAGCATCTGAGCGCCGTACGTATGCTGACCGCCTACAGCCAAGAGCAGGCAGTGGTGCATGCGTTCCGACAGCTCAACGAGCAGTATGCGCGGCAAAACCTAGCCTTTGTGCTCCGCTCCAGCGCGATCACACCCTTGCCCAGCTTGGTGGTCATGCTTGCACGTGCGATAATCCTTGGCCTTGGCGGCATCATGATTATTCGGGGCAGCTTGTCGATCGGTCAGTACGTGCAATTCATCGTGTATCTTGGTTTGTTGAGCAACGCTGCCGTTCAGCTTAGCCGTGCGCTGGAGCGGCTGCAACAGGGGAGCGCAGCGGCTGGACGGATCGGCGAAGTGTTGCTGCGTCAGCCGGAGATCGCGGATGCGCCCGGAGCGATTGCGGTCCCGATCCGTGGCCAGCTGCGTTTAGAGCGTGTGGGCGTGCGCTCCCAAAATCGCTGGATTTTGCAGGATATTTCGGTTGATATCCCTGCTGGCACAACATTGGGGATTGTGGGTGCGACTGGCTCGGGCAAAAGCACATTGCTTAGTTTGATCGGTCGAATCCGTGATCCCGACGCGGGCCAGATCTTTGTGGATGGCGTGGACGCGCGGCAATACAAGCTCCAGCATCTACGTCGAGCGATTGCGCTGGTGCCGCAGGAAACGCTGCTCTTCAGCATGCCCCTGCGGGACAATATTACGTTTGGCCTGGCTAACGTGCCGGATGACTATGTTTTGCGCGCGATCAAGGCTGCGCGACTGAGTAATGACCTTGTGCAACTGCCGCAAGGATTAGCCACGCTGGTTGGCGAGCGCGGAGCCTCGCTGTCGGGTGGACAAAAGCAACGCACTGCGATTGCGCGTGCGCTTGTCCGCGATCCGCAGATTTTGCTGCTGGACGATGCGCTCGCCAGCGTCGATACGCAAACGGCAGCTGAGATCGTGGCCGAACTAGGCAGCGCACGGCAACAACGCACCACGCTGATCGTCAGTCAGCGCTTGGCTGCTGTGCGTGAAGCGGATCAGATCATTGTGTTGGAAGACGGACGGATCGTGGAGCGGGGCACACATCGCGAGTTACTGGCCCAGCAGGGACAGTATGCCGCGATGTATCGCCGTGAGCTGCAGCAAGCCGAGACGGACGACGAACCAGAATGAGCACAGCCGGAGAAGCAAGCGCATGAGTGAGCGACCACCAGCAACGGCGCAGAGTGAACGATCCGGCGGCAACGGATCGTCGTCCATGGAAGGGCGGTCGAGGACACCCGGTTCAGCGCACGGCAATGCATTGATCAATCAGGATGCCGCTCTGTTTGGGTTAATGGCGACGACGATGCGGCCCCATTGGAAGCCGCTGCTGCTGGCGCTGCTGATGCTGCTTGGTACGGCGGTGCTTAACGTCGTGCCGCCGTATCTGCTGCAGCGGGCGATTGACGGACCGATTGCGACCGGTGACGCCGAGGGAGTTTTGCCACTTGCGCTGTTGTATGGCGGCGCTGCGGTGGGCGCTTTCGTGTTGCAATATGTGCAGACCTTTTTTTTGCAACAGGCTGGCCAGCGAGGTTTGGCCGATCTGCGCGTACGCTTGTTTGAGCATATTCTGCGGCAGGGCCAAGACTTTTTCGGCCGTCTGCCGACGGGCGATCTGGTGACGCGGCTTACGAGCGACATTGACGCGCTCAACCAACTGTTATCCAGCAGTGTGGTCATTATTTTGACCGAAAGCGTCACATTCATCGCGATTGTGGGGGTGATGTTCGCGGTGAACTGGCGGCTAGCGCTGCTGGCGCTAGCCGTGCTGCCGGTGCTGATGTTTGTTACACGCTACTTTCGGCGGCGTATCCGGGGCTCGTCCACCGGCGAGCGGACCGCCCTCGCCCGAACAAGCGGATTTTTCAACGAACAGCTGCACGGCATGACACTGGTCCAGCTGTTTGGTCGTCAGGCGGCGAGTGCCCACGAGTTTGACGGCTACAATATGGGTTATCGCCAGGCGCTGCTTGCGCTACGCCGCCACAGCGCCCTTTTTCTGGCAGTGCAGGAAGTGTTAGCCGCCTTTGGCGTCGCCGCGGTGCTGTATGGCGGGGGGCAAGGCGTGCTGGCAGGGTGGGCTACGCTCGGCACACTGGTGGCATTTGTGCAATACACAGAGCGCGCTTTTCAGCCGGTGCTGCGCTTGTCGGAAGAGTACAACTCGGTGCAGATTGGGTTGGGCGCGGCCGAGCGCGTGCAGCGGATGCTGCAATCCGAGCCCAGTATTCGCAATCCTGGGCAGCCGCTTGAGCTGCCGCGCTGCCATGGCGCGATCGAGCTGCGAAACGTCAGCTTTGCGTACGTGCCGGACGAACCGGTGCTGCGGGATGTATCGCTGACCATTCCGGCGGGACAAACCGTTGCGATTGTGGGAGCTACCGGCGCCGGTAAATCGAGCTTAGTCGGGCTACTGGCGCGGCTGTACGATCCGCAGCAAGGGCAAGTGCTGCTGGATGGGCTGGACATCAAGCGGATGAGTCTTGGAGCGCTGCGCCGGGCAGTGGCGGTTGTGCCGCAAGATCCTGTTTGCTTAGCGGGCACAATTGCGTCCAATATTCGGCTTTACCGTCATGATATCAGCGCGGCTGACGTTCGCCATGCTGCCGAAGTTTCCAACGCGGCCCGCTTTATCGAGCAGCTGCCGGGCGGATATGAGTATCAGGTACAGCCCGGGGGGACCAATTTATCGATCGGGCAGCGGCAATTGTTGGCGCTGGCGCGCGCGATCGCGCTGAGCCCGGAGGGTGTGCTGGTGCTGGATGAGGCGACCAGCAGCATTGATACGGCGACTGAAGCGCTGATCCAGGACGCGCTGCAGCGGATCCTGCGCACTCGAACCAGCGTGGTGATTGCGCATCGACTGAGCACAATCCGCGACGCCGACCGGATTATTGTGATGCATCGGGGTAAGATTGTGGAAGATGGAACGCACGCAACATTGCTGCAACAGGGTGGCTATTATGCGCGACTGCATCAGCATCAACGAGTATCAGCCGGGCGGGGAACATGAAGTCTTAGGGCATCATTAACAGAAACAGACCTTTTCGTTTTTGGCGAGTTGCTTAAGGCTGTAGGAAGGGAAATGATCGGGGGACACCGCTGAACCGCCGGCCTGTCGGCGCACAAGGATATAGCGAAATACGTTGCCAACACATACAGGAACACCAGTATGCTGCACATTACCAAGCATGAACCGGTCCGTTTCTCCGTGCTCGATCTTGCGCCGATCCCGGCCGGTAGCGACGCCGCCCAGGCATTTCGGAATACCCTGGATTTAGCCCGTCACGCGGAACGCTGGGGCTACAATCGCTATTGGCTGGCCGAGCACCACAACATGCCGGGCGTAGCGAGCGCGGCCACGGCGGTGGTGATCGGCTATGTCGCGAGCGGCACCACAACGATCCGGGTGGGTGCTGGTGGCATCATGCTGCCTAACCACGCGCCTCTAATTATCGCCGAGCAGTTCGGAACGCTTGAATCGTTGTATCCGGGGCGGATCGACCTTGGCTTGGGCCGCGCGCCGGGCACCGATCTGCTCACAGCCAGAGCGCTGCGACGGGACCAGATCGGCAAAGGCGACTCGTTTCCTGAAGATGTGCTGGAGCTCCAAGCGTACTTTCGTCCCGTCCAACCGGGTCAGGCGATTCGGGCAGTGCCGGGCGCTGGCCTGAACGTGCCGTTGTGGCTGCTGGGCTCCAGCTTATTCAGCGCACAGCTGGCGGCGGAGCTGGGCCTACCGTTTGCTTTCGCCTCGCACTTCGCGCCCGATTACCTCCAAGCGGCGCTGCAGCTGTACCGCAGCCGGTTCCAGCCATCTGAGAGATTGGCGCGGCCCTACGTCATGCTCGGCATCAACGTCGTTGCCGCGGACACCGAAGCGGAAGCGCAGCGCCTGCTGACATCGCTGCAACAGCAGTTTGTTAATCTGCGGCGCGGTCGACCGGGTCCGCTCCAGCCACCGGTAGACACCTTGGAGGGCTACTGGTCGGCCACGGAAAAAGCGGGCGTGGAGCACGCTCTGCGATATACGGTCGTGGGCGCGCGCGACACAGTGCAGCGCGGCTTGGAGGCGTTTATCGCCCAGACCAATGCAGATGAGCTGATGGTTACGGCGCAAATCTACGACCATGCCGCTCGCCTCCATTCGTTTGCAATCGTGGCCGAAGTGCGCGATCGGTTGGCAGCGGAGCAAAGCACGGGGACGATCACTCCTACCTAAGCAGGCCGCAGGAACAGCCCAAATTGCTCCGTTTTGCGGTAGGAAAAGCCACATTTGAGTTCCCCCGACAAGCATCAGCCATGTTGGTTAGAACTGTATGGTCGCTGGTGTGGTAATGATGGCGCTGGGAGCAAGAGCCGCCGTGTGGTAGCTCCTGCCCCCATGTAGATCAGCTAGGGGTGCACAAACATTGGTTGCCGTAACGGATGCTAATGCGGAACTCAGCATGTGAGGAGCAAACTTAATCGACTAGCTTCCTTGCTGTCGCAGCTCACCGGCCTACCTGCTTGCTCGTACGGAACGCCGCGCTCGAACTGCTCCGGCGAGCTCACGCAGCACCTGGACCGTGGTTTCCCAGCCCATGCAGCTGTCGGTGATGCTTTGGCCATAGACGAGCTCCCGGCCCTCGACCAGGTCCTGGCGACCTTGCACCAAAAAGCTTTCCAGCATCACGCCGACGATGCCGGTTTCGCCGGCTGCTACCTGCGCACTGATGTCTCCCGCCACAATAGGCTGACGGCGGTAATCCTTGCCGCTGTTATCGTGGCTTGCATCGATCATCACCCGTGGTGGCAGAGCCGCGCTGCGCAGAGCGTCAAGCATGCGCTGCACGTTTTGGGCGTCGTAGTTGGGACCGTTGCGGCCGCCGCGTAGAATAACGTGGCAGTCCGGGTTGCCGCGCGTCGTAATAATCGCCGCCAGCCCCTGATCGGTAACGCCCAGGAAGCTGTGCGGGCTGGCCGCCGCACGACAGGCGTCAATCGCCATCTGGCCACCGCCGCCTGTGCCGTTTTTGAAGCCTACAGGCATGGAAAGGCCGGAGGCTAAGTTCCGGTGCACCTGGCTTTCGGTGGTGCGCGCCCCGATAGCGGCCCACACGACGGCATCGGAGAAGAACTGCGGGGAGATCGGGTCGAGAAACTCACAGCCGGTGGGCAATCCCAGCGTGACGAGATCCACCAGCAGCCGGCGCCCGATGTACAGCCCTTCGTTAACGGCAAAGCTGCCGTCAAGCCGGGGGTCGTTGATCAGGCCTTTCCAGCCCACGGTTGTGCGCGGCTTTTCAAAGTAGACGCGCATAACGATCCGCAGATCCTCAACCAGCTCGTCGGCTAAGGCTTTAAGGCGATGCGCGTATTCCATCGCTGCAGCCGGATCATGGATTGAGCACGGGCCGACGATCACGCCCAGTCGATCGTCCCGTCCGTTTAAAATGTCGACGACCTCGGCGCGCGTGCGCGTGACGGCTGCTGCTCCCTCTTCGGTCAGCGGCATCTGCTCAAGCAAGATGGCTGGAGGTACCAGCGGCCGAATGCCGGTCACGCGTAGGTGACGTGTGGTAGCTCCGGGTGTGTTGCTGAGCGTACGCTTATCCTCGATAGTGTTCATCGTTTGTTGCGGTCCTTTCTATGCTCAAGCGCCGATACCATGCCCGGCGGCATCGGCGTCCCTGCGTCGATCTATTCGCTGCTCGGCCGGTCCTGCCCGCAGTTGCCATCACCGCTATGGTAAGGCAGCTCGGCAGTGCTTGCGTTATTCTGAAACGGTATTGTACTTGAGATAGACGTCCAGTGCGGACTGCTTCCTGCTCCAGCTTCGGTAGCAGCTGGGATTGTTCGCGGTCATGCTTGTGCAATAGCTTCCTTGCACATTTTTCACGGTGGACCTAATCGATTACATGATCGTATAGCTCAATCCCGTGCTGTTTGGCTCTGGTATCCCTTTGTTTGCTTGTGTCGTGAAACAGGCGGCCTTACAGCTGGTTTCGCTCAAAACGTATCCCAGCGGCCATGTAGTGTTGCAGTATCAGGTGACGAAATGAAGCAGCGGCAGCGCACTGCGCTTGCTGGCGGTCTACGTGGCTTGGTCGCGCAAGGGTGCGCTGGTGTTGCCCATCCCAGCACTGTGCCAGAGGCCGGTATGCAGGAAAAGGCAAGTGATGGTATGCTTGTTTTGCCCACGCGGCGCAGCGCCTTGTTGTCGAGCGACGAGCAACTAGGACGACCAACGCACGCGAGGAAGGTATGCAGCGCTATTCTATTGCCTATAAGCCCGAGCCAGGACGGCCCGTACCAACAGCTGCCGAAATTTTTCGGCTCCTCGGCCTAACGCCTCCGGAGCGCCCCGATCTGTGGAAGCTCCTGACCCACCTGGACCAAGCTGCCGCCAGTCTGATCATCGTTGGCGCGCCCTCTGATCTTGGCCAAACGCCGTTTGAGGCAGCGCTTGTGCTTTGGTTGTGCGCGGCGCGTGGGTTATCGGTGCATATTGTGTCGAGCAAAACACAGATCGTAGCGGATATGGTGGCCGAACACGGGCAACGCGTCTACCGCACAACCGCAGATTTTGCAGAACTTGCTACGCAACTGCTGGGTCGCCCGTAGCAGCAAATGGTCATGCAGTGGAGCGATGGGTAATCTAGGTGCCAAGATCCATCCGCCAAAGGGTCTGCTAGGTGAGCTCCAAGCTTTATCCAACGTGTGCATTCAATGTCGGCTGTGCGCAGCGAACTGTCCGTTGGCCGCCCTTTTCATGCTCCTGAAACATGGGCAGGGTATTGAAGTCAAACTGATCCTTGACAATGTGGTGGCGACTCAGGTATTCTTTCGCACATTGGCGGCAAAGGCAGTGCCTACTTGGGAGTGACGACAGTGCAACAGATCTGGCAAACAACATACGCAACGCCGATACATTGTGGCAGCACAATGTGCGCGTCGCTGCGTCAGTCAGACGTGCGCCTCACCGTGTACCCAACAGTTTTCGCCAAGAAAGCAATTCGGCCCTATAGTCTGCGCAGAGCGTGTAACGCAAGATACCATCTACCCGAGGTGTAAACAAGCCTCTGCATAATGGTACCGAACGTATGAAGCGCTCCCAGGCAACGAACCTGCGGGGCGCTTCCCGTTTTCGATGGCAACAACGAAGTCTGGCAATCTTTTTTGCCGCTAAGCGCCGAATCGGCAGTGCCCCTCCACTGACGAGCATACAGCACCACAATGAAAGGGGTGAACAACATGCAGGAGTCACGGGTGCTTGTGCTCAATGTGAGCTGCGAGCCCCTCCAGCTGATGGGCGTGCAACGGGCAGTTCGGCTGGTCCTTGGCGGCAAGGTCGAGGTCATCGAAACGGGCCACGGCCACCTCCATAGTGAGCGATACACGCTGGCGCAGCCGGTGGTGATTCGTCTCCAGCGCTATGTTCATGTGCCGTATCACGCTCCGGCGTGTACACGCAAGGGAGTGTTGCTGCGCGACAAGTATGCGTGTCAATACTGCGGCGCTACACCGGGGGCTCACCTCCTGACGCTTGACCATATCGTGCCCAGAGCCTTAGGTGGCCGTTCGACATGGGAAAACTTGGTAACGGCCTGCCGTCCCTGCAATAGCCGGAAGGCGAACAAGCCACTCAACGTAGCCCGGATGAGCCTGCGATCGGCGCCTGTACAGCCGTCACGGGCGCACATGATGCAGGAGCTGCTCGGTCGGCATCCAACCTGGCGCAAGTACATCAGCGTTTGATGGCGCGACCGCTACATTACAAGCGGCTATGAACGCGGTCGCCTAGTCAAGCATCGATTAGCGTCCCTGGCGGGCAAGGAGGATATCTATGACACACGAACAAGCACGTCGCACAGCCTTCGCGCTGCTCGCAACCGCTATTCCACCCCTTGGTGCGCGCTTCCGCAGCGTGGAGGCGACCGTAGAAGTTTTGTGCGCAGTGTATGCGGCGGCGTCAAAACTGAGCTCGGAGCAGCTGGTTGATGCACAGTTGGAAGCCGCGGCGGTAGCTGCGACGCACAAGCTGGCCGGCTTAATTGCCAAGAAGGGCGGTATGTTGCCTGACAGCCCACCGCTCGAACTCCCTGCGGCGCTTACAATGTCGCCCGCAATGCGAGCGGCGTGCTTTGGCTACCAGGCCGTCTGGGAAACGATCGGCGCGGTCACGGCGGGACGAAAACTACCTGCGCTGGTGGCAGAGATCGTGGCGACCAAGGCGACCGATCCCGCGAGCGCCGTGTATGCAGCGGCAACGGGCCAAGCAGCTCCTGGTCGGCAAATTCCACGCTCGGCGCCATTGGAAGCCAGTGCTTTTGTCGCTACCCTGCTGGCTGAGCTGCCTGAGCGGCCACGCGGCGTCCTGCGCATCGTTAACGGCATCGCCATTTGGGGCACCCATGACGAGGGAACGCTGGCCCAGATTCAGCGCTGTGCTGATGATGAGCGGGTGGTCGGCGCGGCCATTGCGGCCGACGGGCATAGGGGCTACGCCATCCCTATTGGCGGCATCATCGCCTACGAGCAGGCTGTTTCGCCGAACGGCGTGGGCTTCGACATTGGCTGTGGCATCAAGGCGGTCAAGACTGATCTGCGCGCCGATGCTCTGTTGCAGCTGGGTGCGGATGGGCGAACCCTGCTTGCGGCGGTGATGGACGACATCCAGCGGACAGTGGCCTTTGGCATGGGCCGCACCAGCGGTCAAGCTATCGACCACCAGCTTTTTGATGATCCGACCTGGCGGACGGTGAAGGAAGTTGGGCGTCTCCGGGATATGGCCGCCAAGCAGCTGGGTACCGTGGGTGGCGGCAATCACTTTGTCGATCTGTCGCGTGACGCCAATGGGTGGCTGTGGATCGTGTGCCACTTCGGCTCGCGTGGGCTAGGCCACAAGACCGCGACCGGCTTCTTGAATTTGGCGGCTGGTCGGCGTTGGGACGACAAGGCGCCTGGGGAAAACAGTGATGCTCCAGCAGTTGTACTGCCGCTCGATACCGAGCTCGGGCAGCAGTATATGGCCGCTATGGAGCTGGGCGGCACGTATGCCTACGCGGGTCGTGATTTCGTGGCCGAGCAGGTACGCACTATTCTCGGCGCTGGCGTTTTGGACAGCGTGCACAACCATCACAACTACGCCTTCCGCGAGCGCCACGGAGACAAGGATCTGATTGTGGTACGTAAAGGCGCGACACCTGCCGGCCCTGGTGTGCGCGGCATTATCGCCGGCTCAATGGGCACGCCTACGGCGATTGTGCGCGGCGTAGCGAGCCCCGAAGCAGCCGTCAGCTTTCATAGCGCCCCGCATGGCTCTGGCCGGGTGATGAGCCGGACCCAGGCGGCGGGCAAGCGTGACTACCGGACCGGACGGATCCTGAGCCCAGGGCGGGTGACGCCGGAGATGCTGCACGCGGCCGTTACGGCGCGGGGAATCGAGCTGCGCGGCGGCGGGTTAGATGAAAGCCCGCATGTGTATCGCAACATCGCGGACGTGCTCGCCGCTCACGAGGGCGTGATCGAGGTCGAGACGTTGCTGTACCCGATGGGTGTGGCGATGGCCGGAGATTCGGTGATCGATCCGTTCAAGGATTGAAACAGCGGAGCGAGGTAGTTGTTGTGCTGCCTCCTCGTGCTTGAATCCAAGGCTAACTCCGTTCGGCACCTTACTCGCACTGCAAAAGCGTGGCAATTCAGCGTGTTAAGAATAAACAACATTCCTCCCAAAAACGGTTGAACTTAATGTTGACACCACGCTAAAGGGTGTATAGAATTAGACAAGAGGATTGCCACCACAATGAGTGGTGGGGTGTTCAGAACTAGCTCACGAGTACGTCCGCCCAATCAAGGCAATCAGGTCCAAGTTAAGGAGTCATGGAATCCATGGGACGAGCACACGGTCGAAGTGGCACGCGCGCGGTAGGTACACTCTTTGTGGTCTTTGCTCTGCTCCTGTCGCTTGTTGGCGCACCCAACCTCGCATCAAGGGCACAAGCAGCTAGTGGCTCGGCTGTTCTCGGTCCAAGTTTGGTCTCTGCGATGGACGCTGGCGTTGGGCCTTTTGAGGTCATTGTGACGTTCCGTGGCACAGCGGCTCCAACCGCCGTTGATGTCGCGGCGCTGAAACAAGTTGGCATCATCGGAGGCAAACTGTTCCAGGCACTACCGATGGCTGGCATGGTAGCTACCAGCGTGCAAGTGAAGGCGCTTGCTGCACGGCCAGAAGTACGTTCCATCTGGCTGAATGAGAAACTGGAATACGACAACGCGGACGGCACAGCCTTAACGGGTGTTGACCGGGTACGTGGCGATGCCGAGATGACCCGGAAAAATAGCGGAGTTCCCGTTGCCGGAACAGGCGTGACTGTGCTCGTGAACGACTCCGGCGTCGATGGCCTGCACGCCGACATTGATCCCCGCATCGTCCAGAATGTATTTGGGGGCATCAACCTGGCCGATGAGTCGGAATTGCTCCCGGTGACGTATGTGGAAGGCGTCGAAAACACCGATGTTGGGGGCGGACACGGTACGCATGTCGCCGGTATCGTTGCTGGAACAGGTAGCCTGTCGGATGGTTTGTATGAAGGCGTCGCTCCCAAAGCCAATATCGTCGCCTTCGGTTCGGGAGCCGGTCTCCTGTTGCTCAATACCCTGGGCGGCTTCGACTACGCGCTCACGAATCGGGAGCGGTACAACATTCGCGTGATTACCAACTCGTGGGGCTCAACCAGCGACAAAGGCGACTTCAATCCCGACCATCCCACCAACGTTGCGAGCAAGCTCCTCAATGATCAGGGCGTCGTCGTCGTCTTTTCCGCCGGCAACTCCGGGCCTGGTGCCGGCACGATTACGGGCAACTACAAGAAGGCTCCGTGGGTGATTACCGTTGCGGCAGCCGACAAGAACCGTGCTTTAGCAAACTTTTCATCGCGTGGTGTCAAAGATAAGATGGTCACGGTAACGAGCCAGAGCGGTGAGACCTTTGTCTCGGAAGATCGCCCGACTGTTACCGCGCCTGGCGTCAACATTATCTCCACGCGCGCTACGGGCAGCTCCCTGTCACCCTTGTCGGCGGCAAAAGATATCAACATCGCGCCAGAGCATCTGCCGTACTACACAACTTTGAGCGGAACCTCGATGGCTGCTCCGCACGTGGCCGGTATTGTGGCCCTGTTGTTGGATGCCAACCCGAACTTAACGCCCGCCCAGGTGAAAGCAATCGTCGAGGGCACCGCGGATATGATGCCCGGCTACGAAGCCTGGGAAGTAGGCGCTGGTTTTGTGAACGCGTATGATGCCGTAACCGAAGCCTTTGCGCTGGTTGGAACAGCGCCGACAAGCTCGCCTAAAATTAAGAAGTGCAATCACAAAAATCCGTGCACGCCACCTCCAGCTCCACGTGTGACCGTGAGTGTGATTGACTCTGCCATCAATCCGTACCATGATTTCTTCAATGTTGGCGGGGAGCCGTATGCGACGCAAGCGCCTTCCAGTGTCACACCGGAAGTCTTGACCGCCTTTGGCATTGATGAAAGTCATATCCTTGACCTGACGCGGACGGGCAATTTTGCGGCTGACTATGCTGCGGATAAGGCCGCGATCTGGGACCGGATCAATCCGGGTGAGCTGTACTGGTTCCGTGGGACCAACATCATCGCCGTCTCCTACGATGGCGGTACCCGGCCAATTCTGCCCGACGACTCGGCTGATACGCATGGCGTTGGAACCGCAGCCGCCGTCGTCCGCGCCAATCCGGATGCAATCATCTTGTTTGTGGAAGGCATCACCGACGAATCGGAAACATTTGCCTTCAATCATCCGCAGGTGGATATTGTATCGACGAGCTATGGTCCGATTGGCAGCATTCCACTACCGTATCACATCGAAAACAGCTATGTAGGCGTGGTCCGGAATGGCAAGCTCCACTTCGGAGCTGCTGATAACAGTCCTTCAACCACGGTACAAGACAGTACGGCTGGGCCATGGTGGAGTATTGGCGTTGCCGGCTTCCAAGAAGAGACAAGCGAAGGCAAGCAGGTGTTGAGCGGATCGCTGGCCGACTTTGCCGCCGACTTTACGCAAACGCTGCCCTACTGCTTCGACTGTGAGACCGGGATGCGCTCAGTATCAGGGACGAGCTTTGCAACGCCCCGCAGCGCCGGAACTATGTCCAAAGCCCTGCTGGAAACACGCCGAGTGCTTGGCCATACCGGCGGCATAGCCACAGTGAACAATGTTCCGGTGATGGCGCAAGGTCAGGGCCGCGTCGTTTCGAACTGGCAGCTGCGCCGGGCGCTGGAAGAAGCGGCGTACTACCCGACAATTTATGATTACACGGCCGGTGGAGGCACCTACGATCTGACCTCGACGCCGGTCCTGGATCCCGCGCCGTGGGGCCAGGTGGGTTGGGGCGTCATCACGCCGGCGCCTGAGCATGAAGTCATCTCCCAAACACTGGCCCAGTTAGGCATTCGCGGCCAAGTGACGCGGACGAAGGACGCGTTGGCCTGCGAGTACATGACCAAGCTGATCGAGGCGCGTCACGCGTACTGGGATAAAGTCATCATCGAGAGCGAGAGCTGGATGGAGCTGGCCGACCCGTACATTTACTGTGGACGCTAATCTGGAAGCTGAGAGCAGCGGTTGGGGCGATCCATCGTAACATTTCGCCTGGACTTCTGGCGAGCCTCCTGGTCACTTTGCCTGACCAGGAGGTTTTGTTGACAGCCGAACAAGCTTCATGCATATGAAACAAAAGGAGAACAATAATTTCCCTAATCACCTGTCCTACGGTAGCGGCGGCTAGCCTTAGCTGGCACGCGCAACCCAGCCGGCAAGCCGTGACGCTTCTTGGGGGGTGAGTGGTCCGCGGGCTGCCGCCGCAAGGTTCGCATGCACCCATTCCGGTTTACGCATCGCAACGATCACATGGTCAACCACGGGCTGCGCGACGACCCAGCGTAACAGGATATCGGCAACCTCCGCTGGATCTTCGCCGATCTCGTCCAGTTTCCAGCCACGGACAAAGGGCGACATGGCGACGGTGTGCAAATTCATTGCGCGAGCCCGCTCAAAGAGCGCGCCAGCTTCCCGATTGAACGCGTTGTACGGCGCCAATACATGCGTGAGCGAGTGATTGGCTGGTAATTGGTCGAGGTGCTCGAGGCGGGCCATGCCGAGCCCAACTTGGCGTACCTTGCCGACGGTCTGCCAGCTCTCGGCCAGCGCGAGCTCACGCGCGAGGATTGCCGGATCATCCTCTGCATGGATCACCAGCAGATCGATCCACTCGGTTTGAAGCTCTCGTAGCATGATATCGATATGGTGGGACTCATAGGGCGTCCACGCTACCAGTTCGTCAGCTTTGCCCGGTTGCAAAAAAAAGTTCCAGCCTGTCACCTCGGCCTCGTTGCGACGCCCAATCCGCTGCAAAACCCGGCCAAGCGCAATGCGTTCTTGGTAGTAGGTCGTATCGAGAAGCCGGATCCCGGTGTCGAGGCACGCCGCCACGAGCGCGCATTGCTGCTCGAACGAGGCAGGTGGGTCGTTGCCCAGCTGCGCAATATACGAATGTCCGCCCAATGCAAGCTTCACCCCCTCGGGGTACCCGCGATCCGCCATGCATGCCTCCTTTGATGCCACCAGCGCGTATGCAAGCAGGATCGCGTCCACTGCTGCCCCGACGTAGTTCAATTCCAGGCCTGGCTAGCAGCTGATGTCGAAATTACTTGCATTCCATCGAGCATCGCTGATCGCTTGTGGATGGCTCAAATCTTGCCGAGCCTGCCAAAAGAACTGGAGTGGAGGGCGTATGAACAAACAAATGACCATTGTTGGGCTTGCCGGCTCATTGGCGTCTGTTTCACGAAGTTTAGCCGCCATCAACATCGCTCTAGAAGGTGCTGCGGCCGTCGGAGCCAACACGCGCGTCTTCGATATTCGCACGCTTAACTTGCCGTTCTACACTCCAGGTAGCGACGATATCCCGGCAGCCGTGCATGAATTTTGTGAGGCGGTCTATCAAGCCGACGGATTGATTTGGAGCAGCCCGTTGTATCACGGCACCATCAGCGGGGCATTTAAAAACGCGCTGGATTGGTTGCAGCTGTTGAGCAATCGTACGCCGCCATATCTAACGGAAAAGCCGGTTGGTCTGATCAGTACGGCCGGTGGGACGCAGGGCCTCCAAGCTGTTAACACCATGGAGTTTGTGGTTCGGGCGCTGCGGGGCTATACCGTGCCGCTCGTAATGCCAATTCCGCAGGCGTGGAAGGTCTTCGATGAAGACGGCCTGAGCAACGACCCCGGCATTGAGAATCAGCTGCGAGCCTTGGGCCGGGAAGTGACGCACGCGGCGCAGCATTTTGCTACACCCGTCACCGCCGAGGAGGTGGCTGCATCGTCAGGCCAGAGCGATGCCGCTGGGCAGTCCCACCGTAAGCCGAGTAGCTAGCCCGACGAGCCATGAGCGCAGGCTGATCCACCTGATAAGGTGTACGACCAGCTGGTGCTGGCTAGCCAATCGATAAAACTTCGCATTGGCTCACGTGTTCCATAGCTCTCCGTTGCGCCATGCGGTGGATCCAGCGCATGGCGCGTATTTGTGGGCAGGTACACGTGTGAGTGCAAGCTCTGCTACACTGATAGCGCTCAACATAATGAGGCGGAGCGCACACTGCCAGCGCATCAGCTTGGCGTGGCGTGCAACAGAAACGGAGCATTGAGTGAATATCGAGACCATCGCGATCCACGCTGGTCAGGAGATCGATCCGACAACCGGGTCCGTCATCCCGCCAATTTATCTGTCAACAACCTTCGAGCGGGCCGAGGACGGCTCGTTTCCGCACGGTAACCTGTATATTCGAAACGGCAACCCGAATCGGACGATGTTGGAGCGCTGCCTGACTGCTCTGGAAGGCGGCGCTGACTGTGCGGCGTTTAGTTCTGGCCTCGCGGCCACGATGAGTATTTTTCAAGCACTGCAGCCGGGTGACCATGTTATCGCGCCCGATGACGCGTATCACGGTGTTTCGCGGCTGCTGCGTGAGATCATGGCGCCGTGGGGGCTTAACTACACTGTGGTTGACATGACAGATGTGGCCGCAGTGCAGGCTGCGGTACAGCCGCAGACTCGCCTGGTGTGGATCGAAACGCCGTCAAACCCACAACTTAAGGTGGCGGATATAGCGGCAATCGCTGCCGTCGCGCATGAAGCGGCCGCACTCTGCGTCGTGGACAACACCTGGGCATCCCCAATCCAGCAGCGTCCATTGGAGCTTAGTGCAGACCTGGTGCTGCACTCAACAACCAAGTACTTGGGTGGACATAGTGATCTTTTGGGCGGTGCTGTGGTTACGCGCGAGCTTAGCCCGATATGGGAGCGTGTCCGCTTTTTGCAGGCCAATGGCGGCGCGGTCCCGGCCCCGTTCGACTGTTGGCTGTTGTTACGCGGCATCCAGACGCTGGCCTACAGGGTACGGGCCCATGCCGAGCACGCGCTCCGCATTGCCCAGTTCCTTGCGTGCCATCCCCGAATCGAGCGGGTGCACTACCCCGGCTTGGAAACGCACCCCGGCCATGCGGTTGCCGTGCGCCAAATGCGGGGCTTCGGCGGAATGTTGTCGATCGAGGTGCGCGGAGGCGAGGCAGCGGCTATGGCACTGGCTGCCCGGCTCCAAATCTTCACCCGCGCCACCAGCCTGGGTGGTATCGAAAGCCTGATCGAGCACCGGGCCTCGGTGGAGGGACCCGAAAGCAAGACGCCGCCAGGCCTGCTGCGGGTTTCGGTGGGCCTGGAGCATCCGGACGACCTGATCGCGGACTTGAAGCAGGCGCTGGGTGATTGACTTGGGGGATCTCGATGGTCGGCCTTGCTTTCCTTATGCTTAGCCGGTCGTCTTGGCGCGGCGCCCGACCATCCAAGCTTGAAACCTACCATACACCAACAGCTGATCTGCCGTAACCTGGTAGGAGGCACGGCATATTCTTTGCTGCTACGCTCTGCATAGCAAGTAGCAAGGAGCGAACAGCATGAGCGATCAGCCACTCTTTAAAAAGGTCGATGAACAAGAGGCGGAGTTAGCCCCGCAGCAGCTGGCCGACGACAGCGCTCGCAAACGTGCGGCCGAGCTAGAGGATGGTGCACGCGACACGGACGTTGATGGTATTGGTGTGCCGGCAGCGGGCGCTGGCTTGATGGGGCAAGTCGGCTCGGGTGCCAGCACAAGCGTGGCCGGTGGTGCGCCCGGTGCGATCGGCCCTATTGTCGCGGCCAGCGCCGATGAGGACGAGACAACCGGTGATCGTCCCGTATAGCGATAACTTGAACGAGCCGGAATACGCAGTGCCACTGCGGCGTGTGCCGAAACAGTAAGGTGAACATGTGCGGGTGAGTTGGCGGGCTAGCTGCTGCTTCCGGCGCGGCAGCTAGCCGTCGCAGAACGAGGATGACGTCCTCGGAACTTTTTAACCTGTAACCACCGTATGTGCTATCGGCCGCACGTTATCTGCTTGCGGCCGGTCTGGTTATCTGCGCCGGGCAATAGGTATGTGCCCGACGTTGAACTGTTTGCTTGTGCTTATCGGGGTGTCTGTTCCTCGGCACTGTGCTGTGTTTGCCCGCTCGCCAACCAGCCGATGATTAATCCGATCTCGCCCGCCGCGTCAAGCAAATAGATCGGTGCGATGCGACGACGGGCGACATAGTACACATCAATGGCCGTTAGCGCTGCCGCACTGCCGACGGCCAGCACCGCCATTTCCTTGCGGGCAGAACGTTGCGCTCCACCCATGCCGAGCACGACGCCGATCACGGTGACTAGCACGCCGACGGTTTTGACCAGCCATAGATCCGTTTTAGGTCCCGTCACCTTAAGAAAGCTCTGGATGTGTACCAGTGGCCATACACCGGTGACGATGTAATACACTGCCTGGCATTGGGCCACGATATTCCACGGCAGCAGCGCGGACCGAGGAGCTGTTCCTCCCGGTTGAGCTATGCCTGGCGCTTTCGCATCCATCCTCACCTCCATTAATAAGCGTGGTTAAGCAGTCCGTGTTGGTCTGCCAGCGCTTCAAAGCGCATACCTTTGGATGATCGGTCCGCCTCACCGCCAACAGCTGTTGATGAATATATCGCTGGTGCAGGAGCGCTTGGAATCCTGCGCGCATGCCGGCTACGAGGAGCAATCCTTCGGCATCTCGTAGGTGTCGATCACAGCTCCCGTCCGGGTGACAAACCAGAATACGGCTTGTGCTTCATTGATTTCGATCAACATTGCCCCGAAATCCGCATTGTACCGCACCTGGCTCCCCTCCACGAGCGCACCGAAGGAGTACTGGCTTCTGCCACCCAAGCCATTCACAAAGTACAGCATATCCCCATGCTGGATGCGCTCATACGTGTGATCGTGGCCCCCCAGCACAACATCGGCGCCCCACTCACGGTAGGGCCACTGCATCCACGGGGTTGACCCATGTGCACCGGACGAAAAGGGTGGGTGGTGCATGTACACGATGTTCCAACAAGCGGCTGAGCCGGCGAGTGCTGTTTGCAGCCATTGCGCTTGGACGGAGTCCACCGACACTCCGTCCGGCTCATGGGGATCGCTGTCCAGGGCAAAAAGATGCACAGGTCCCAACACCATATCATAGTAGCGTTCGTTGCCGGGCAACGTAAAATAGTCAAGATATGCCTGCCCGCCACTTTCCCAGTCATGGTTGCCCAGCGTGGGAAAGAACCGGTTTGTCGCGCTTCCAGCACCATACTGACCGTAATACGGCGCAATATACTGGTGATAATAGGCGCCAATCGAATGATCGATGGTGGCTGCTTCGCCCGCGGGATAATTGTTGTCGCCCGTGGTCAGGATGTAGTCGGGCTGCCACGCCGAGACCAACGCCGCTACCTCCTGCGTGGCCTGGCTTGCGAAACCGTAGTCACCGATCACCGCGAAGCGTGTCGTAGCTTGGTTGATGACCTGCGGCAGATACGTTTGGCTTGGATTGTCGGCAATCTGCGAATATGCTGATATGGGGAAGAACGTGCCCACAAACAACAGGCAGGTCAGAGCTATGCTCAACACCAACATGTGACGGTAAACAGACGGTGCAACCATGTGGCGCAAAGTCTCCAAGGCGTGTACGCAGCTGATCAAACATGCCGAGGAATGGTACCGACAGCCATGCGTCCTTGCAAGGAACGTGGTTTAGGCGCAGCCTGCACACGCTGGGCATCTCACTGATGCCGCACCGATGTTTTCGAACTATCCTCCCACTGCAACCGGACGTTTGGCGATTTCAAGATGGAGGCACAGCTTAATCCACAGGGACTGGCATCCGTTGACCGGTTTTGATGGATCGGTCGACCATCTCAAGAATTGCCACGTCGTTCACTGCTTTTTGTGAGGTGTAATAGGGCTCAGTGTTTGCTTGCAGTGCCCTGGCCAATGCCTGCCACATGCTGTTGTAGCTGTTCTCGGCTGGTATTGGAATAGTCTTTGGCGGTTGACCCAATGCCTGCACAACGAATCGATCCGTCTCGACCGTGATCACGCCGGCCGTGCCGTGAATGTGAAAAAAGTTGTGCAGCGTGGGCAGGTAGGTGGAATGGCTCAACATGCCAACCATGCCATTGCGGTAGTGAAACATCATCGCGACATGGTCGTACTCACCATACTCCGGCTGTAGCTGCCGGCCACTCGCCGAGACATATTCGGGAACGCCGAATACTTTGCTCAATCCCGCGATCAGATGGATCCCGCCGTCAAACAGGGTGCCGAGGGGGAAATCGGCCGCCTTGCGCCACGTCGTTGTCTCGTAGCGTAGAGCACCCTGAACTGTGTCGCCTTCAAAGTGTGCAACCCGCGTCCACATGATCAAATCGCCGATTGCCCGCGAGCTGATCAGCTCTGCCAACGTGGTTTCCGCTTGACGATACGCCATCTGCTCGGTGACCCATAGTCGCAGTCCGAGCTCGCGTGCGGTTGCAGCCAGCGTTTGCCCCTCTGCCACGCTCCGAGCGATCGGCTTTTCCATGATCACATGCTTGCCCGCCCGTAACGCCGCCAGCGCGATCGGCGCATTAAGGGCGATCGGGGTGAGAATCAGTACCGTATCTACCTCCGGTAGCGCGAACAGGCGGTGGTGATCGGCGACGACTTGCGCGTTCGGAAACTCTTGGGCTACCGCGGCGCGCCGTTCCTCGCTCACGTCACAAAACGCGGTCAATTCAAACACATCGCGCATGTTCAGCAGGATTTGCCGATGTGTGCGCATCCAAATCAGCCCAGCCCCGACAACTCCTAGGCGTATTGGTGTCATGTGTTGCCCCACAAGGTGTAGATGACTACTTTGGCGTTCTCGCCATATCGTACGGCAGGCTGTTGATTGCGACAAGCCTGCTGCTTCCTTCGAAAGTGCTGCAACCAGCAGCGATGGTACGACCGCCTGACGAGTCGCCGAGCAGGCAAGGCTCTCGCCCGGCAATGGTGGCCGGCAGAAACGTGTGTTGGGATACGTCAAGTACACGTCGCAACAATATCTTCAACCGTGGCGAATACGGCAGTGGGTCCGAGCGCCTTTAGTGTCTCGACATGGGTGAAGCCCCAGCTGACCGCGCCAAACGGAATCTGTTCCTTGTGCGATGCCTCAATATCTCGGATCTCATCGCCGATGGACATTGCTTCGTGCGGTTGGACACCACTCTGTTTCAGAACGTTGCGGAAACGAGCCCGTTTGCCAAACAGAGAAACGCCGCCTTCAAAGTAGCGGATCAGCGCCGCATTGTTCGGCCCTAGCACATGCCGTACATTGTCGTACGAGTTTGAGGTAACGATCGCGAGGCTGATACCAGCCTCTGCTAGCTGCTGCAGCATACGATCAACACCGGGAAACAACGAAACCTGATCGATCTGCTCCGCAGATACGCGCCGCATGTGACGTGCGATTACGGGCACTTTCCACATCGGCACACCCAGATGCTGCACAATTTGCCGTGCGCTATAGCCACGCAGCGTTTCGACCTCGTGTTCCTCAATCCGCTTGAAGCGATATTTGTCGGCAAATGTATTCGTTACGCCCATGAACCACGGCAATGAATTGGCCAGGGTGCCATCGAAATCAAAAATGACGAGCTTATATTTCACTCAAAACCTCCGGCAACAGCGAATGACCCGTGTGCTGTCGAAGAACTTACTGTTCCAGTTTTCAGTGTAGCACCGTGATTGTTGCAGGAGGCCCGGATTCGTGACCGCTCTCTCTGCTAGAGAGGGTTGCTTGGGGAACAGGGTGAGCATACGTTCGAGCGAATGCATGGATAAGCCTTTACATACTGTAAATGCCGGGATGGAGTGAGTATCGCAAGCACTCCGCCCGCGTGCGCATAATCATGCCTGCCGCCAGTGATCGATGGTGTGTCATGCTTAAACACACAAGGTACCTAGCTCGCCTCCATAGCAGTCTAGGTGCCTTGTGCTAGCCGTGTCCGCTTTTGGCTGGCTTCTCGCGCAATCAACACTAAGCAAACAGTGGCGTTGGTTGGAGCTCCGCCATGTTGTTGTCAATTTCCTCCTGGGGCCGTGGCTCGAAGCGCTGCGCTGCATCAAGCACCTTTGGCAGCAGGTGTATGTCTCCGGGGGTGTTGAGAAAAACGTTGGGGCGACTCAGCACCCACTGTACCGCGCGGTCAATCTCTTCCTGTTCGGTAAACGGCTCGTACCAGGTCGCCGCTGTCTTCTCCTTACCGCCCCACGGTCCTCTGGTACATGACTTGATCGTCTGGACCGCCACATTGCGCGCTTCGCAAATCTCCATGACGGCTTCAAAATCAGTGCGGTAGGTCGGGTTCTGCAGCATGGCATAGTTGTACGGCAGCAGCACGGAATCAAAATCGTAGCGCTCCAAGCTGCGTTTATGCATCCACCCTACCACCGTATGATGGCCGGTAACACCAAGGAAGCGCACCAGGCCCTGCTCCTTCGCCTCAATAAAGGCCTCCAAAGCTCCACCCGGTCCCATGGCAATTTCCCATTGATCCGGCTGGACGAGCACATGCATCTGCCACAGGTCGATATGATCCGTTCGCAGCAGATCGAGGGAACGATGGAGATGCTCCTTTGCTTTCTCGTAGGTCCGCTCCTCGGTTTTGGTGGCCAGGAAAAAGTCGTTGCGGTGGCGCTCTATCCAGGGGCCGAGCAGCTTCTCGGAGGAGCCATAGCTGTTGGCAGTGTCGATATGGTTGATGCCATACTCAAGCAACAGCTCCATCGTACGGTCGGCTTCGGCCTGGGTAACGCGGCTGAACGCGGCCGCGCCAAAGATTGTACACGTACTTTGATGCCCGGTGCCACCAAACGGCCGTTTTTGAATCATGGTGCTCTCCTTACCTGCGACAATGTGAATATGCCTAAACCCAACGCTGCAACGCTGCGGCCACTATACCGCATAGCTGCATCCAAATGCAAAAAAACAGGCGGGCAACGAATGACCGAGCAGTGCGTCTGTGTTAGTCATGGATAAGGCTGAGGCGCAAGCTACACGTAGCCACGACAACTGGTCGGCTCGCGCTTACTACCTCGCTCTCATGTCCACAGCTCACGCAGATTGTCCCATAAAATATACGCGCCGGCCACAATCACTCCAAAGATGATGAGTTGCCAGAAGAATTCATACATAATGATCAGCGCAGCTGCAATCGCAAGACAAATGGTTGTGCGCGTCACAAAGCGAATCAAGCTGCCGCGGAACCCAGCCTCAAGCACCACAAACAAGGTGATGCTGGCTACTAATCCAAACAGAACATAGTCGCGGGCAAAGAGCACCAAGCCGACAAACCCAAGCAGCATGACACTCACGCTGAGCGCCGCCCATGTTTCTGCAACGCGGCTGAAGCGAAGCTCGGTGGGTGGTGTGGGCTGCCGTGGACGTTGCAGATGCGCTCGTGCCGGCCCGCATTCACCGGCGTGGAGTGATGCGCCATAGCGGCCTAGCGCTTCCAACAGCGCAGAGTCGGCGGCTGCCTGCGCTCGCAGTTGGCCGAGTTCCCGCGATTGCTGTGTCAGATACGCTCTTTGGCGGTGAAACAGCTTGTGCAAATGCCGCTGGCCCTGCAGGGCTGCGACCTCCAAGCCCAAGGCTTGCAGTTCACGATGCTTGAGGGTGATCTGCTCCTGGAGCTCAGACTGCCGCTGTGCCAGCTCCGCCTGCTGTTGTTGCACCAGAGGAAGGGCCTGTGAGCTGGGCGCGACTTTGTCAAGCCCAGCCCAGCCGACCGGGTCGTACCATGAGCGCCGCACCGTGCCATCGCGGTTGTACATCGGGCCGGCAGGCGCGTCCTCGCCGGCAAAGGGGTCCTGCGTGTACAAGCCCCATAAGCCGCGGTAGTGTGCTACCCACGGCGGTGCAGGCTCAAGCAGGACAGGATCGGTCCACGGATGTGGCTGTCCCGGCCCAATCGACAAACCGTCACCCCGAGCATAATCCACAAACGGAATGCGAAAGATGTTGGATGCCCGCTGCGCTCCATTGGTCGCGGGCTCGGCCCGGTATTGACGCAACTGCTTATGCCAAAACGCTTGCAGACGGTCGGTGATTCTTGCTAGCGGGAGCAAGAAGCGGACTTGCAGCTCGGTCAGGTATTCGCCGCACGCAAAGTACCCGGCGTGCGACCCGGCCGCAACGTTGATCACCGGATGCTCGCCCACTTTCGCTACCTCGGGATCATCCCAACGCCGCCGCAAATCATCTCCAGCGTAGTCGTGTGCGGCATAGGCAACCCACTCCGGGCGCAAATCGCCATTGGCAGATTGCGCCAGGTAGACGCAGATCATTTCCCAGTCGCCCTCATGATCATTGCCGCCAAAAAAACCCGAGCGCCAGTTATTGAACGCATAAAAAAACCAATACTGCAACACGATCCAGCCGTTCTCTTGGTGCACTCGGCCATAGTAGCTATGGCATGGATGGTGTTTATGGATGCTTTGGTAGGCAATCGACGCTGCCGCAGCGCGGTCGCCCGGCACTCGGCCACGCGCCAGCAACGTGATCGAGAACAGGGCGTCGACGAAGCGAGAAACGTAGCCGACCCGCGCCAGTCTGCCTCGTCCGGCCCGAAAGCTCTCCTCCTTGGGCGGGTGTTTGTGTAAGGTGTACAGCGCTAGCTCAGCAGCAGTCAGCGGCTCGATAAACTTAAGAAACAACCTGCCGTCAGCCGACTCGCCTGCGGGATCGGAGAGTTGCTCCAGCGTTAGTTGGCCTTGCGGCACAAGACATGTGGGCGTTGTTCCGGGTGGCTGCACCCACAAGCTGCAGGCTGCCACATAATCTTCCACCCGCATAGGAAAAAACTGCTCGCCACGCGTGAAACGCAGGATGGGCTCGAAGCGCTGCAATAACTGCTGCTGGGCTTCACGCTTCATCCAGACCCTCCACTGTGGCAGCTAGGGGCTCAGCCTGGAATACCACGCGAACTTCGTAGGAATTGAGATACAAAACGGTAACGATGGAGCAGACCATGATTGGAAAGATAAAGCCGGGCTTTGCGGTGAAGTAGAGCTGCAAAGACGTGAGCAGGCTGCTGGCTTGCACCAGCATCGCAAGCAACCAGCTAACCCGAACACGCCAAAGCATGCCTAGCGCCGCCAACAGTGCAACCAAGCCGACTGGTGTGAAGATGCCGGTGATAAAAAGTGCAACCGTTGCTTGTGGCTGTAACCCGGCAACGGGTCCGAAGCGCGCCCAGCTGAGCCACGCACTGTTGGCTAAGCCAAGTACGCAAAGTCCGGCGCCTTCCAGCACCAGCAGCAGAACGCTGACCCGGACCGGCCAGGGACGAACAACCCGCGGTTCTTGCATGACTAGTGATGAAGCATGGTCTTTTTGCACCACAATACTCGATCGTCTGCGGCTTGCTGATTTGAGCGCGGCCGGCTGCGCAACGGGAGGCTTGAGCGGCACAGCTGCCGTTCGGCAAGGAACATGCTGAGTTGCCAGCCCAAAACCTTGGCTACCGCTGAACCAAGCACACCGGATCGCAAGCTACCTTATTATAAACTTGAAAGAAAGCATACTATGATCGGAAGCTCCTGGGTCAACAACAACACGTTGTTGCACCGCGTCTCCGCCCCGCGCATACACGCGATCCAGCTGATGCCCGCGCACGCTTTTCACGCCCTGCGGAAACGCTATGTGCTTAAGGCCAATGCTGTGAGCCACGGCTTCCAAGATACGGACCCGACCTTGTTCCCACGTGTTGAAATCACCAACCAGAATAATCGGCCCGACATGATGGCGCAGCTGCGCCTCAAACTGGAGCATTTGGTCAAGAAACGGTCGGCGTAGGCGAAAATTGATCCCATGGCTATTGAGCACAAGCAACGCTTCATCCGGCGGACAATCCGGTCGATCAATTGGATAATACGTGCAGATGGCCATTTTGGGCGTTTTGGTGACTGGTTCTTGATAGCGTGAAAGCAGAAACAGGGTCTTGAGCGAACGAACTGCTGAAACAGTACACACTCCGGTCGGCGCCTCATAATTAGGCCGGGTATAAAAGCTAACGGCCATGTCAGCATCGCGGCCGGCAAAGATGCGACGGTGCGACATTTCTAACAGGGGATCATGCCGAAACTCTTGCAGCAAAATCAGCTCAGCATCCGCGGTTTGCTCCGACAGAACATCATAGTAACGTTCCCGTTTGCCCTTGAAGGTATTCCAAACATCGACCTCCAACGGTACGCCGCGCTGAAAAAAGGATCGGCGGGCGTCGGCAGCAATGGGAATATACTCTAACCCTTCTGCCGGCTGTTGGGGCCGTAGGCCGTAGGCTAGGCCGGAAAGCTGGCGGTGTAAAGCCGTGCGCAGGCGCCACAGGTAGGCTTGGCGTTGTTGTGTAGGATTACGTTCCATCAGAGCGCAACACCTCACAGTCTGGTAATGGGTTAGCAGTGCCGATTCGTGCACTATTTATGCCAATGAGCGGCTTGACTCACCACAAAACATAATAAAACAAATTCAGGCAAGCGGTTGCAGGTAGGATGTCCTCGGGGCTGTTTTCGGTTGACGCTCGAACGTGTCTCGCCAGATCCAAGCCGGATCTAGCACATGGTATTGGCCAATGCACCTCCAACAGCAGGCCAAGTGTGTCGACCGCCTGATGGGTTTTGCGCCTTTGCGCCGTTTGTGTCCGTCATAGCCCGCTCGCTCACCACTCTCAGCTGTCGACAGCACCGCTCGCCCATCGAAGAGCGCGGCGCTCGGCTGGCTGCGCGCCAGTCGGCGACGCGGATCACCACGTGGAGGTCGTGGACCATGGTTTCAAACACCCCCGCGCGGCTCTAGCGTTGTAGATTGCGGACGCACAACGAAGCACGCCAGGCAACCGCGCAGACGACCAGACTGTGCGCGATCACCGCGGTGGATGTTCGTCCGCCAGACTACAGCTTTCCGAGTGGTACTTTGCGATGCCCGTCTGGTCTCCCTTGGACTACCGTCGGGCATACCCATTGGTTATATCTAGGTTGCTCACGATACCGTAGGCTTCGATCATACCGGTAGCGTTCTCGGTATTCTCTCACGCTCCACCGGGCCCACCTGGTCATGACGACTGGTCGACTAAACCTGTCGTCAGGTTAGTGCACACTGAGCCGATCCTCGGAGACGCCCTTCATCGCTCAAAGAGGAACGCATTGCCGAAGCGAGGTCGCCTGCGATCTCTTGCTCTATCCACGGAGGAACGCATGAAGCGTCGATGGTTCGTACTGTCCAATATGGGGCCATGGCAGCGTCGCATCACAACCATTGTGCTGTTGGCCCTGCTGGTGCCCTTGATCAGCTTCGCGCCCGTATCGCACCTGATCCCGCGCGCCCAGCCTGCCTTGCTCGAGTTGGCAGCCGAGCAGCCGGATGTGCTGGCGCAAGTGATCGTGCGCAAAGTGGCGCAGGCCAAACCTGTCGAGACCGAGGTGGTCCGGCTTGGCGGCCAGATCACGCGGTCGCTCGAGATGATCAACGGCTTCGCTGCAATCCTGCCGGCGAAGCAAATTCCCGTCGTGGCACGCCTGGATGGCGTTGCATGGATCTCGCTGGACGCTCCCGTGGTGAGTTCGGCCTGCCCCAAGTGCCCGGACGCCGGGACGATCACAAGTGCCTACATTCAAACGGTGGGCGTTGACCGCGTCTGGCAGGAGATGCCGAACATGGCGCGACGTGGCCTCGCGGTAGCAGTGATCGACTCGGGCGTTGCCAACCACCCCGACCTCGGGTTCACGGCTCAGCGCAATTCGCGCCTGCGTGTGACCGCTGAATTTCCCCGCAGTCCCACGACTGCCGGCGACCGCTTTGGTCATGGCACGCATGTCGCGGGCATCGTGGCTGGCAACGGTACGGCATCTGGCGGCCGAATCACCGGTGTCGCGCCAATGGTTAACGTGATCAATGTCAAGGTGACGGATGACAGCGGCATGGCTACCATGTCCGACTTGATGAATGGTCTGCAGTGGGTCTATGAGAACGCCCAACGCCATAACATCCGCGTTGTGAATCTCTCGATGAACAGCGTCGTGGAAGAGTCGTACCATACAAGCCCGCTCTCCGCCGCCCTGGAGTTGCTCTGGATGCGCGGTATCATGGTGGTGGTTGCAGCGGGAAACACGGGCAATAGCGGCATCTACCCGCCCGCAAATGATCCCTTCGTCATCACGGTGGGGGCCGCCGACGATCGGGGTACGTCCAATCCTGCCGACGACGTCGTAGCTGATTTTTCGAGTCGCGGCACCACGATTGACGGTTTTTCCAAGCCGGATCTCGTCGCGCCAGGCCGCGGCATTGTTAGCCTGCTCTCCAGTCCCGACGCCGTCATTGCCCAGGAGTCGCCCACCAACGTCCAGGACAACGTCTACTTCAGGATGTCAGGAACCTCAGTCGCTGCTCCGATTGTCGCCGGTTCAATCGCGCTGTTGTTGGCAGATGAGCCTCAGCTTAATCCCGATCAGGTCAAGGCACGCTTGATGAAGACAGCGCGCCCGATGGCGAGCGCGGGTGCAGGTGCTGGAATGCTCGACGCCTACGCATCCATCACCAGCGAGGAGAAGGGCAACGCAAATGATGGCATCATGCTGTCGCAGTTGCTCTGGGACGCTGCGGACAGCCCGATCTACTACAATTCGCGAGCGTGGACGTCCGACGGCAGTTGGACCTCACGCAACTGGACCTCACGCAGCTGGACCTCACGCAGCTGGACCTCAGGTGCCTGGGGTCAGTTAGAAACCTGGACATCCCGAGCGTGGACTTCACAATCGATCATCTCCCGCGCCTGGACGTCGATGAGCATCCAAAGCGTTGGAGCGGCGAGCGAGTAGCCGTACCAGCGGAGCACCCGGGTTGGCTACCGTCGGGTGCTCCGGTCGAGGAGTTATGGTATGTCACTGCGCGGCCGAGTCTATATCGCCTCCCTGCTGATCGTGTTGGCAGGACTGTGGGGCCACTCATTCCTTCAATTTACGCCTGCGACGGCACCATGGGAAACCTGGGCCGTGCTGCTGGTGCTGACAACGGTCGCGCAGCTCCTGCAAGTGCGAGCACCCAACCATACGACCTATTACGTTGCCCCGGCCTTTGTCTTCGCAGGTGCGCTCCTGTTGCCGCCGTTGCTGTTGCTGCTGCTGATTGCGATTCCCAAGCTGATCGAATGGGCTAACGAGCGGTTATCTGGGAGCTCCCACCTGCGCGCCTGGTATCTGCAGCCCTTCAACATCGCCAAAGAATCGCTCAGCATCTTCGCAGCGGTGGCGATCTGGCGCCTCCTGGATCAGGAGCACGTGCTGTTCTACACGCCGGCCTCGGTCTTCGCCGGCATCGCTGCAGCCGGCGTCTACGTGCTGATTTCGGAGTTAATTGTCTCGATCGTGTTGATGCTGGCGCGTGGCGCTTCCTGGCGTGACTCGGGCATGCTCGACTACGAAAATTTGCTGGTCGAGTTGATGGTCAGCCTGCTCGGCTATACCATCGCGGTTGTCTGGAGCCTGAATCCGTGGCTGATCGTGCCGGTCCTTTCGCCGTTGGCGCTGGTCTACCGCGCCATGCAGGTGCCACAGCTGGAGCACGAGGCCGAGATGTCGAAGCTCAAGAGCGCCTTCCTGGCGACGATGAGCCACGAGATTCGTACGCCCATGAATGGCGTGCTTGGCATGACCAATCTTCTGCTGCAAACGTCATTGAACGGCGAGCAGCGGCGCTATGTACGCATCGTGAGTGAATCGGCGCATAGCCTGCTCCACATCCTGACCGACGTGCTCGACTTCTCCAAGATCGAGGCGGGCAAGCTTGATCTTGATACTGTGGACTTCGAGCCGCGGACCCTGGTCGAAAATACGGTCGAACTCATGCTCGGAAAGGCACGCGAGCAGCGCACCCTGCTGCTGACCTACGTCGATCCCCAAGTCCCACTATTGCTGCGCGGGGATCCGGGACGCTTACGGCAAGTGCTGCTCAACCTGGTGAGCAATGCGGTCAAATTCACCAAGGCTGGCGAGGTCAAGGTGCGCATCACGGCGATCGAGACGAGCGCGACGAGCGCGCGGTTGCGTTTCGCAGTTATCGACACCGGCATCGGCATCTCTCCCGACGCGGCCCGGTGCCTGTTCCAGCCCTTCAACCAGGCAGATAGCTCGACAACTCGCAAGTATGGCGGGACAGGCCTTGGCTTGGCGATTTCGAAGCGTCTGGTCGAAGCGATGGGCGGCGAGATCGGCGTCGAAAGTGTAGAAGGACAGGGTAGTACCTTTTGGTGTTCAGTTCCCTTTCCTCTCGCCGCGCCGAAGGCAGAGACCCCGGCCATGGCGGATGAGCTTCGTGGGCTGAAGGCGCTGGCAGCGCTACGTCATAGCCGGGTCCTGGTTGTGGACCAAAGCCGGGCGAGCCAGGAAATCCTGGAGAGCTATCTTACAAGCTGGGGCTTGAAGGTAGACATCGCTGCGTCGCTGCGGTTGGCGCAGCTGGCAGCCCGGGCGGCGAGCAGACGACAGGAGCCATATGCGGTGGTCTTCATAGAGCGGACACTCCTTGAGGCGAATCCGCTAGCAGCCCTCGCCGATCTGCGAGAACAGGCCGGCGTCGGTGGCGCACGCATTGTGCTGCTTGAAAACTGGGACGCGTCCGAGGCTGCAGCGCTCGCTAACTCGGCACGCTGCGCGGATTATTTGCTCAAGCCAGTGAAGCAGTTATCGCTCATGACGGCAGTAACGGGCATAGCACTGGAGGTCGAGGGCACGCCGCCGACGATGCAGCGGCCCGTGCATGAATCGAATCAGCTGATCCTGCTGGCAGAGGATAACCCCATTAATGTCGAGGTGGCCTTGCTCAACCTACGACATCTTGGATATCATGCGGACGTGGTGGTGAACGGCCGGGCGGCCGTCGATGCCGTGGCGACAGGGAAATACGCGTTGGTGCTGATGGACTGTCACATGCCGGAGGTCGATGGTTATATGGCGACAGCGCAGATCCGCGCGTCTGAGGAAGGCAGGAGTCGTCTACCGGTCATCGCACTGACAGCCGGCGTGATGCGGAGCGACCGCGAGGCTTGTTTCGCAGCAGGTATGGATGATTACCTTAGCAAGCCGCTGGAGACCGACGAACTGCGGGCAGCACTGCAGCGCTGGTTGCCACCCAGTCGCAGCCATGCGGTGCACGAGTCGCAGCCGATTATGCTGGCTCCTGTCAGGGAAGAGCTCGAGCCTGTGTTGGATCCGCGGCGCATGACGAGCCTCCGGAAAATGTGTGAGGTGGGCGATTCCGGTTTCCTGGACCAGCTGATCGACGGCTATCTGCGCCAGACTCCCGAGATGCTAGCTGCGTGTCAGGCGGCGCTGATCGCTCGGGATGGCGAGGCACTGCGTCAGGCCGCCCATCGGTACAAAGGAGCTAGTGCAAACCTCGGCGCCGTCAAGCTGGTGCAGCTTTGTGCCGAACTAGAGGCAGCCGGGCGATCCTCGGAGTTTGGTACTGCTGTGTCGCAGATACGACTCATCGAGACCGAAGCTGCCAGAGTAGGTCAAGCACTCAGCCTGGAGCATTGTGCCGACGTGCAGTACGCAGACCAATCCAGTTGAGACCAACCCCACGTTAGATCAGGCGCAGCGATACACTTGCCCGGGTCTGCCCGCTTCGCTGGGGATGAGCGATGGCTGAGCAAGACAATGGCATACTGGACGCGTGAACATATACATCACGGCATCGCCGTACACGGGGTTTCGTTTCCAGCAAGAAATCTTCTCACCCGCCATCAGGCTCTACTACTGGTTTAGCCTCAGCTACCGCGACGT
>JADDQF010000100.1:4182-13447 GCA_016781505.1 bacterium | reverse complement strand
TGCGCCGCCGCTCCACATGCTGGTGTACGATCAACGCGCCCAACGTGTAGCCCTGGAGGCCTGTGCGCGCAACGAGAACCGGCATCCGCTGCTGGGCGTGGTTATGACCTGGCTCCAAGAGCGACCGCAGATTGAGCAGGCAACGTGTGCCCGCCTGCGGGAAGTGGTTGGCGCGCAACGCAATCTGAAGCTGACCTGTGACTCGCTGTACGCGGTTGCACCCGAGGTTTGGGAAGGCGGCCAGCGCTGGAGCTGGAGCACGCCGGAATACGACTTTCCCAGGCTGTTTCGGGCCGGCATCTTTGATAACCTGCAGCGCTTTGTCCGTGACCCGTCCGATACGACGCAGCTGCGTGCGGTCAAGCCGGGTGAGGTCGTGGCAGGCGAAACGCTGCGGCTGGAGGCGAGTAGTCGGTTCAGCAGCCAGATCCCCAGCGAGTACGCGTACCACATTTGGGAAACGGCCGATGCTGCAGGCCGCGCCAGCTTGTTGGCATTTGCGGAGCATCGGCTGCGGGCGCTGGTGCATTTGGCGGGCGCGGTCCGCAAACAGCGCAGCTTGCAGGTGCCGCTGTTGCCACTGACGCAAATCCCCCATGCAGCCGGACCGCAGGATTTACGCAGCGCGCTGATCGAGTTTATGGAGCTGGAGCACGCCTCGGCGCTGGCCGAGCTGTTGGCGCATGTCCGGCTACCCATCGCCCGGCGCGTGTTGACGGGACGGACGGCGCTGTTGGAAGCAATTGTGGTTGAGGATAAGCCTCCCATCGCGCGCTTCCGGTTTGCACAGCTGGCGGGCGGCCTGGCCAACAGTGGCGGCGTGCTGCCGCGTTTCAAAGTTGGCGATTGGGCTGTGCTGAACGAGGCGGTTGATGGCGTTGGTCCGTGGGAAATTATCAAGGGGCGGCTGGTGATCGTGAGCGCGCTCACCGAGGAGACGATTGAGCTGGAGCTTACGCCGCTCAGCTCGGCGGGCGAGTTCAAATATCAGCATGACGCGAAGCTCCAGGTCCAGCTCCGCTGTCGCTATACCTTGGACGAGATGGCCGACGATCTGCTGGGCGACAAAATCCGCGCGGCGTTGGACCAGCTAGACACCAATCCGTTGGCGCAGTGGCTCAACCATGCGCAAGGTCGTCGGCAGCCAGAACCAGCTCCTGCTCATGAAGCCGCACTGAACAGTGCGGCCCGTCGCGTGCTTGCCCAGTTGGCGGGTGCCCCACCCACTGCGGCCCAGCTGGAGGTGATTGCTGCCGGGGTGCATGAGCCCGTGCGGCTGGTACAAGGTCCGCCCGGCTCGGGTAAGTCACGTACCCTGGGATTGGCGGTGGTCGCGCGACTGATCGCGGCAGCGGCGGAGGGACGGCCGCTGCGGGTAGCGGTGACGGCAAAAACCCATAGCGCGGTGCAGGTCGCACTGGATAGCATTGCGCGCGCCTGGAGTGCCTGGATTGACGGGGATAGCGATGTTTCGCTCGCGCTCGCCGATCTGCCGATCGTCAAGCTTGGCGGAAGCGCGGCTGCGCTACGGGGGTCGGGCGTACGCTGGGCAGAGCCGCGCAAAGCACCGAAGGAGCTGCGGGCGCTGCTTGACGGGGCGGCTGTGGTTGGTGGTACGCCCGGCGGACTCAGCGCCTTGCTTGAGACGACCAAGCGCAAGCAGCGCTGGTCCGGGCTGTTCGACCTGCTGCTGATCGATGAGGCCTCGCAGATGAGCCTGCCGGAAGGGTTGCTGGCGGCCAGCACGCTGCATGAACAGGGCCAGCTTATCGTCGTCGGCGATCACCGGCAGATGCCGCCGATCATCACGCATAGCTGGGAGCAGGCTGTCGGTTCGTTGGCCCAGTGGGCGCCCAACCGTTCGCTCTTTAAGTGGCTGCTGGATGCCCACGCGCCCGTTGTCGCCCTGGACGAGAGCTTTCGCTTGCACCGGGAGCACGCGGCGTTCTTACAGCAGGCCGTTTACCATGCGGACGGCATTCATTTTCACTCGCGCCGCACGGACCTTCTGCCTCCGCACACGTTTGCCGATCCGTTTGTGAACGCCGTGCTGCAGTGGGACGCGCCGCTGATCGTGGTTGAGCACGCCGAGCGAACATCACGCCAGGCGAATGAGCTGGAAGCGGTGCTGGTGGCAGAGCTGGTGCGCGCTAGCCAGGAGCTGGGGCTTGACCCACGGGATGGCGTCGGCGTGGTTGTGCCCCACCGCGCCCAAAAGGCGGCCTTACGCGCCCGCTTACCCGAGCTGGCTACGGCCGATAGCATTGATACCGTGGAACGTTTCCAGGGCGGCGAGCGCGATATGATCGTTGTCGCCTGTACCGCCTCCGACCCCGACTATGTTATGGCTGAGGCCGAATTTCTGCTGGACCCGCAGCGCCTGAACGTGGCGTTGTCGCGTGCCCGCAAGAAGCTGATCGTGGTAGCCGCTGCAACAGTCTTTGGCGCGTTGCCCATCGATCTGCCAATCTTTGAGCGAGCCGGACTGTGGAAGCGGCTGCGTGCGCATGTAGCGCCCTATCCGCTGTGGCGCGGAACGCTGCACGGTGTCGAGGTTAGGGTTATGGGTCCGACGGTAGCGCCCGAATGAGGGATTGCACATCACTGTGCACCAGGCTGTTGGACTCGAAGTCCAACAGCCTGACGTGTTTTCATGGCCAATTTCGTTGATCTAGCCTCGGAAATTACTGTACCGCTACGCGTCTAGGCCTTTTGATGGAGATGGTGGATGACCACCAGGCTGCCATCCTTGTTTGTGGCGGTTGCGAACCCGCGCTGTGCTGCGTTAGACCTCTGCTAGCTGGGCGACATGTTGGGTCAACTGCTTGCTGAACTTGCTCAGATCGCGGTTCGCGCGGGCCGAAAGCAAGTTGCCGTCCAACACATACGGCTCGTCGACCCACTCCCCACCTGCGTGAACGAGGTCGTCTTTGATGCCGGGCCACGATGTCAGCCGCCGACCCTGGAGCACATCGGCCGAGGCCAGCAGCAGTGGCGCGTGCCCAATTGCGGCAACCGGCTTGCCGCTGCGCATAAAGGCGCGGACGAATTCGCGGGCGCGCTCGTTTTGGCGCAGCCGATCGGTATGAAACGTCCCGCCGGGGATAACCAGCGCGGCAAACGACGCGGGATGCACCTCGTCCAGCGTCACATCGACGGGTATCTTGCTGCTGGGTTTGAGCGAGTGGAAGGCTTGCACTTTGCCGGAGCGCGTCGAGACAATAAATGTTTCGGCGCCGGCATTGCGGAGCTGCTTAACGGCCGCGTCGAGCTGAGCTTGCTCAACACCATCGGTAACCAATACGGCGATCCGGGCCTGCTTCAATCGTGCTTTCTTTTTGCCAAACCCAAACATACAGCCTCACTTAATCTAATCGTCATCGTTAACCGGCGCTGCTGCAGGAGCAGGCCGCGTTTCTGTAGCAACTGTTGCAAAGGATATGCCAGAAAGCGCCGGGAGGCAACAATGCGTTGCCAAAAGCCGTTTGGGAGATGGACGGAAGCGTGACGCCGTGTATAATCCCTTACAAACGTGTCTACCACAATCGTTGCCAAATCATGATCGCATCACTTCGGGGCAACCTGCTCCTGGCCAGCACCGACTACGCCATCGTTGAAACGAGCGGTGTCGGGTTTCAGGTGTTTGCGCCGCGTCCGGTCCTGCAAGCGCTGGGCGCTGTGGGCAGCGAGGTGCGCCTGTACACCTATCTGCATGTGCGCGAGGATGCGTTGGTGCTGTACGGCTTCTCGTCGCTGGATCAGCGCAGCTTCTTTGAAACGTTGCTCAGCGTGACCGGGGTTGGCCCGCGCATGGCGCTCGGTCTGCTGTCGGCCGCGCCGGTGGATCAGATTCATCTGGCGATTGCAACAGAAAACACCGCGCTGCTGGCGCAGGTGCCCGGCATCGGCAAGAAAACAGCCGCACGTTTGGTGCTGGAGCTCAAAGGCAAGCTTGATTTGAGCAAAATGATGCCGGCTGGCACCACCACAACGCCGGCAGCCTCGTCGCTCAATGCCGAGCTGCAAGAAATCCTGACAAGTCTTGGTTACAGTGCGCTTGAAGCCCAATCGGCGGTTGCTTCGTTGCCGGCGGACGCGCCGCCAGAGCTTGAAGAGCGGCTGCGGCTTGCACTGCGGTATTTTGGTGGTGTCTAACGTGGTGCTGTCGGCGGCAGCTTGCTACGCTGGGTTGCACAAGGGGTATGGCGCATGACGCCCCTGTTCTGGCTGGGTGGTGTTTTGGCCGCCCTGTGGCTGCTAGGCGTGCTCCTGTCCCGGCATATCCAGGGGCTCCTCTTGTTGCTCAGCGGCAGCTCACGCGTAGCGACCGCCGCCTACGATGCGCTGGTGCTGCCGGGCGTCGTGCTGCATGAGCTCAGCCATGTGGCGGTAGCCTTGGTGCTTGGGCTGCGGGTGCTGCGGATCAACCTGTTTCAATTTCGAGGTCAAGGCGACACACGGCAGGGTGAGGTCGTGGTGGCCAAAGCCGATCCGCTGCGGATGAGCCTGGTGGGCGCAGCGCCGCTCTTTGGCGGAATCGTGCTGTTGCTGCTGCTGGTCCGGTGGCTCGATCCGCCGCCATTCGCACTGCATTGGGAGCTGTTCGGCCAGCTGCGTGCCCTGCTCAGCCATTGGAGTACGACGCTGGGCCTGTATCTGGTCTTTGCGATCGCCAACACCATGTTTCCGAGCGAGGCCGACCGCCAAGCCTGGTGGGTGGTTGGGCTCGCCGTGTTGCTGCTGGTGGGTGGTCTGGCGCTGCTGGGCGTGCGCCCCGAACTGCCGGCCCGCTGGGTTACCGTGCTGAGCATGGAGGCCGAGCAGCTAACGGCAGCGCTGGTGCCGGTGATTGTGATCGATATCGGGTGCCTCGTGGTGGTGGTGCTGTTGGAAACGGTGATCGGGCGGGTTCGGGGGCGGCGCGTGGTGTACCGGACACTGCGCTAAGGGCGTCCACCGGTTTCACAGCCGAAGAGCTATACAGGAGTAGGACCGCCACGATATCGCTGTACCACCGTTTGTGGTATTCTATACCCTTACACAATCGAAGACCCTCGCATTGTCCCGCCGGAGCGCTGTACAAAAGCTTTGGACCACAGCATAAAGGAGCCAGGCTATGCAAGATCGTTCCAACAGCACGCGCCAACGGGTTGCAGTTGAGCCGGCTGCGGCTAGCTCGACTGACCTCGTGGCCACCGCAAGCCGTCGCACGATTGCGGTCGGCAATGCCAAAACCATTGTGGTGCAGCCGCGCATCCCCATGCCGTACAAGGCGATGATCTGGTTCTCGTTCGGCCTCAACGCGCTGCTGCTGCTGCTGTTGCTGGTTGGCGGCTTGTACGCGCTCAATCTATACAATCGCGCCCAGGCCCAGCTGCGAACCGTCCAGGCTGCGATGGCGATGAATTCGGGTGCCGGCCAGCGCTTAACGCAGATTCAACAAAATCCGTCCAGCGCCATGGACACGGCCCGGTATGCGGTGAACGAGCTGATGGGCTCCATCGAAGGGCTGCAAGGCGCGCATATCCGCGCCAACATCCCGATCGACCAGCAGCTGCCGATCGCGCTCGAAGTGCCGGTTAACCAGCAAACGGCGGTGCGAACCACCGCGCCCGTGCCGTTGGTTGTACCTGCGCGCTTCACACTGCCCGGCGGCGGTGGTCAAATTAATGGCAGCGTTGCCCTAAGCTTGCCCGCGGGCATGGAGCTGCCGATTAACCTCAATATGACCATTCCGATCTCGTCGTCGGTGCCGGTCAAGTTCGATGTGCCGGTCGATATTCCGATGCAAGAGACCGAGCTAGCCGACGATTTCCAGCGCCTCCACAACCTGGTCGAGCCGGCCGCCGAGCTGATCAAGGCGCGGTAGATGCGCCGCTTGGTCTTGTGGGATATTGATGGCACGCTGATGCGCGGCAACGGCACCGTGGGCCGCCTGTTCCTGCAAGCGTTACGCGAAGTGTATGCGCTGCCGGACGAGATTCAGCGCATCGATTATGGCGGCAAAACCGATGGGCAGATCGTGCTCGAAACCCTGGCGCTGCACGAGATAGAGACGGCGGCCGCGCTCGAAGAGCTGCCCCGGTTCAACCAGCGTTACGGCGAGTTGTTGGACGCAGTTGCGCATGAGCTGCACGCCCATCTCCGGTTGCTGCCCGGCGTTGTGCCTGCCCTTGAGCGTTTGCGCGAGCAGGGTGCGATCCAAACGCTGCTGACCGGTAACTTGGCGCCGGTGGCCAAGCTCAAGCTGCGAGCGCTAGATCTGGAGCAATTCTTCGATCTGGGCATCGGCGCGTATGGCTCCGACGACCACGACCGGACCAAACTTGTGCCCATTGCGCGGCGCAAAGCGGCTGCGCGGTACGCCGACATTGCGGGCCAACCGGTGGTGATTGGCGATACTCCCCGTGACATCGCCTGTGGCAAAGCGGGCACCGCGCGAACGATCGCCGTGGCAACCGGAACCTTTGGGGTGGAGCAGCTGGCAGCGCATGCGCCCGACCTGGTCTTGGCCGATCTTGCCGACACGGACGCTGTTGTCAGGGCGGTGCTCGGTGCAGCGTGAGCGCTGTTGGCTACCGAGGCAGTAACAGCTGCCGCTTGGTGTAGCGCATAACGAAGTGATGATTGTGCAGTGATGCAGTGAGCGTGAAATATCAAAATCAGGCGGCGGCGATCGTTAACGAGCAAATCGCGCGGCTGCGGGCGGTGCTCGCGGAGGTCAATAGCCGGCTTGCTCCTGCCACCTCCGATCTGCGCCAGATCGCACGCACGATCGACGAGCTGGGCGTGCGCAGCGGGCATACAGGCGCCAACGCAATTGTGGTGCGCCAGCTCAAGCAGCTGCAGGAACGACAGCACGCCCTGGAGGTGGAAGTCAACGACCTCCACAAAGCGGCCCGCAGCATCGAGCAGCTGATCCGGCAGACCGAGATGAGCAGCTCTACGCTCACCGAGGACGCATCCCAGGCCGACCCATGGAATTTGGCGCTCAAAGCGCAGATTATTCAAGGCCGGGAAGACGAGCGCACACGGCTGGCGCGGGAGGTCCATGACGGCCCCGCGCAGGTGCTGGCCCATGTGCTGCTGGGACTGGAGCACGGCCTGACGCTCACCGAGCACCAAAATTATGAGCGGCTGCGGGAGCTGCTCCTTCAGCTGCGGGAGGGCAGCCGCAGTGGCCTCCATGAAGTGCGGCGCTTTATCGCCGACCTGCGGCCGCCAGCGTTGGATCAACACGAATTGGATGTTGCGCTTAAGGAATTATGTGCCCGCTTTGACGCGGCCGGCATAATCAATGTGCGGAGTGAAGGCACGCGGCTGCCGCGGCTGACTCCCGAACAAGAAATTGTGCTGTACCGGATCACGCAGGAGGCGCTCAACAATGTCGTCAAGCACGCGCGGAATGCCCAGGTCGCCGTCCACTACGCCGCGGTCAAAGGCCAGGTGATCTTGCTGATCCGTGACAACGGGCCGGGCTTTGAGCCACGCGCGGTAGCCGCCCGCACGCGAGGCAAACATTGGGGCTTGGCGAGTATGCGCGAGCGAGCCGCGCTGGTCGGCGCACAACTCAGTGTTACCTCGGCGATCGGCCATGGCACCGAAATTCGGGTTACGCTGCCCATCGGGGAGCTGGCAACGCGGGTTTGAGGGTGGGAAAGCAGTGCAATTAACCGTAGGCCGGGACGGAGGCTGAGGGCGTGGGCTGACTGCCGCTGAATCCTCCAGCAACGGTATGTTGGCTACGCTCGGCCATGTACTTGACGCGTGCTAGGGGATGCGCTACAGTCACTCCAACACGCGCGGCCTCTGCTGCTCCTGCCCCCTGCTTGGTGCAATCAGGCACGAACGCGTTTTAGAAGACAGGAACGCAATGGAAGCAATTCGAGTTTTAATCATGGATGACCACCCGATTTTTCGCCGTGGCATCCGCTGGATTCTCGACTCGGCGCCGGATATCGAGGTGATTAGCGAGGCCGAGAACGGGCAAGAAGCGATCGAGTTGGCCGACCGCCTGTCGCCCGACGTGGTGTTGGTGGACATCAATCTGCCGGGCATGAACGGCCTGGAAATCGCGCGCGTGATCAAGCGGCGCGACCCACGGATGCGGATCGTGGTGCTGAGCGTATCCGAGGATGATGAGCAGCTCTTTAATGCGATCAAAGTTGGCGCGGCCGCGTACGCCCAGAAAGGGATCGCACCCGAAGAGCTGATGCGGATCATCCGCGAGGTTGCCGCCGGCGCCTACTTGATCAACGATACCGTGATGGGCAAGCCCGATGTCGCGAAGCGGGTGCTGAGCCAGTTCCGCGACCTGGCCTCCACGAACGAAGAAGGACCGCACCTGTTCGCGCCGCTGACCAGCCGTGAGATCGAAATTTTGGATTGTATCGCGCGCGGCATGTCCAACAAAGAAATTGCCTCGCAGCTCTCGATCAGCGGCCAAACGGTCAAGAACCATATCACGTCGATTTTGTCCAAGCTGCAAGTGAACGACCGCACGATGGCTGTGATCTATGCGATTCAGCGCGGCTGGATCAAAATGGGCGGCGACAAGCCCGGCGAGGCCGAGCCCAAGCTGCCAACGCGGCGGCGCGGGGGGACGGCGGGCGCTGCGGAATAGTGGACAACCACAATGGGTCGTTGGGGATTGGGACGTCGATGGGCGCGTCCCAATCCGCATTTAACGCGCGAAACGTTGCAGCATTGACGGCCTGCGCTACAATGGCCCGATGCGCGACCTCCTGATCACCAATGCTCACATTCACACCCTCGAGCCACACCAGCCACGCGCCTCGACTCTGCTGGTCCGCGATGGCTACGTTGTGGCGCTTGATGCGGCAGTGCCGCACGCTCCCGACGTGCCTGTCTACGATCTCCATGGCCAAACGGTTGTGCCAGGCTTTATCGACAGCCATGTTCATTTTCTGTGGACGGGTGTTCGGCATTTCGCGCTTGACCTCCAGGGCGTTACAACCGTCGCCGAGGTTCAGGAGCGCGTAGCCGCTCAAGCCGCTCAATTGCCAGCAGGACAGCTCGTGCTGGGTCTCGCCCTTGACCATGAAGCGTTTCCGCAAGGGTTGCCGACGGCCGCCGATCTCGATGCCGCGGCTCCCGAGCATCCCGTGCTGCTCAAAGGCCATACCGGCCACCTGACGCTGGCCAACACGCGGGCGATGCAGCAGTTTGGTCTCGGTCCGGCCATTGCTGGCTGGCAGCCTTCGGGATTGTTGGTTGGCGCGGCCAATACGGCTACGGCGTGGCG
>JADDQF010000100.1:0-4081 GCA_016781505.1 bacterium | reverse complement strand
AAGGCGACGATGCGCCGGACGACGTGGGGGTGCGCGCGCTGCTGGCCTGTAGCGCGGATTTGCCCGTCCGGATCGTGCTGTATTGGCAAACCACATATGTCGCCGCAGCCCAAGCGCTGGGACTGCCACGGATTGGCGGCTGCATCTGGATCGACGGCGACTTCGGGCCATACACTGCTGCCCTGAAACAACCGTACGCCAATCATCCTTCGCGGGGTGAGTTGTATCTGCCGGATGCCCGCTTGCACCAGTTTGCAACGGAGGCCAACGCGGCCGGCATGCAGATTGCGCTGCACTGCGTGGGCGATGCCGCGGTTGAGCAGGTACTGCGGGCGTATCGTCGCGCTTTGGAAAACCAGCCACGCGGCGATCACCGCCACCGCATCGAGCACTTCGAGCTGTACGACGAGCACTTGCTGCGGGATGCCAGGGAGCTGGGCGTGTCGGTGGCGATTCAGCCGGCATTCGATGGGTATTTTGGCGGGATCGAGACGAATGCGCGCTTTCTGGGCTGGGAGCGGGCGGAGCGCGCCGATGCGATTGCCACCTTTGATCGGCACGGCATTCCGATCGGCGGCGGATCGGACAGCACGGTTACACCTCTCGGACCACTGTATGGCATGCACTGCGCCGTCAACCATTCCAATCCCCGTGAGCGAGTCACCCCAGAGCGCGCCCTGCAATTATGGACCATCGACAATGCGCGCTTGGCATTTGAAGAGCACGTCAAAGGGACGTTGGCGGTCGGTAAGTATGCCGACTTTGTGGTGCTGGACGCCGATCCCCTGGCTGTACCGACCAAGGAGATCAAAGATATCAGGGTCAACATGACGGTGATGAACGGCCACATCACCTATGCCTATCTTGACGACAGCAGGAGCGAACAATGATCGAAGGTACGTTGATCGACTTGCGGGCGGTGGAGGAGGACGACGCGATTGTGTTTCACCGCTGGTTTAACGATCCTCAGGTAACCCGCCTGATCGGCTCAAACGCGTTTCCAGCCCTGTCACTTGCACAGGAGCGGGCGTTTTTACAAGGGCTGCGGGATGACCAGAGCCGCCGCGCCTTTTCGATTCTGCTCAAGGACGGCACGCTGATCGGTACCTGCATGCTGCGCAACTTTAACTGGACGGCGCGCTCGTGTGAGGTAGGTATCACGATTGGCGAGCAGCAGCACTGGGGCAGACGCTATGGCGGCGAGACGCTCCAACTGATGCAGCGCCTGGTGTTTGATGAGCTTAACCTTCATAAACTGTGGTTAACCTGCGCCGCCTATAATGAACGCGGCCTACGGGCGTACCGGCGGATTGGCTTTCGCGAAGATGGCCGGCTGCGCGATGACCGCTTTTTGGATGGCCGCTACCACGACACGGTTGTGATGAGCATTTTGGAAGACGAATGGCGGTCGCTAAACATGCAATCAGCGGAGGCTGAGCCGACCAATGGCAAAGCGGAATTGCCGGTCGTCGGGCTGGTGGCTGAGACAACCGAAGGCGTAGCGGAACCGCCGGTCGGCGAGCCAACCATTGCGACACCGGAGCGTGCCGCCCAGGCGCTTGCACCAGCAGAGGAGCCTGCCGCGCAGGGTGTGGCGACGGAAACAGCAGCGCCGGATGCCTCCACGGAAACAGCCGAACAGCGTCCAAGTGGGTTTAATTTCACGCTGCAGAAAACCTACTATCAGAGCGGATTTTTCAACGTGCCAGCCGAAGCAGACGCGCAGGTTGGAGCGGCCGAAGGGCCGATTACGCTGGTGCTGGAAGGCGTGGAGCAGCCGATTCCCGCTCGTCTCGACCGGAAAGCCAATCCCAATGGCACCGCCCGGATCTTTGGCGGGGTTAAGCTCCGCGGCTGGTTTAGATCCCGCTTTAATTTGATGGATGTGGTGCGCGTTGAGATCGAAGCGCCCGATCTGCTGCGCTTGCGCCAAGCAGCGATGTAGTTATACTCGCCTTAGAGGTGGATGGAGCATACCATGCCAGAACTGATTGATACGCTGCTAACGGGCGGAACGGTGGTCACCATGGACGGCGATGGGCGTGTGATTGAGCAGGGTGCGGTTGCGATCCGCGGCCGCGACATCGTGGCGGTAGGACCGGCGCACGAGCTGCGGGAGCAGTTCGCCGCTGGCGAGACCATTGACTGCGCCGGCTGCGCGATTATTCCGGGGCTGATTAACGCGCATGCCCATGTGCCGATGAGCCTGCTCCGCGGCTTGGTGGCCGACGTTCAGCTCGACGTGTGGCTGCTCGGCTATATGTTTCCGGTCGAGTCGAAGTTTGTAACACCCGAATTCAGCTACGTCGGGACCCAGCTGAGCTGCGCCGAGATGATCCGCAGCGGCACCACCACCTTTGTGGATATGTATTTTTACGAGGATGAGGTGGCGCGCGCGGCAGACGAAGCTGGTATGCGGGCGATCTGTGGCCAGTCGGTGCTGCGCTTTCCCACGCCCGACGCGCCGAGCTACGACAAGGGCCTGGAATACACCCGCGCGTTTATGCAAAAATGGCAAGGCCATGAGCGGGTTACGGCCACTGTGGCCCCCCACGCTCCCTACACCTGCACCGACGACATTTATCGCGCCGCGGCAGCGCTGGCGGCTGAGTTTGACACGCCACTGATTACACACCTGTCTGAGACGGCTCGGGAAAACAAAGAAAGCTTGCAGGAGCGCAAGCTGTCGCCGGTGGCATATAGTGAAAGCGTGGGCGCGTTTAGCGTGAAGGCAATTGCCGCGCACTGTGTTCACACCGACGAGCGCGACTGGGCGATTTTAAGCAAGCATGGCGTTGGGGCGGCGCCCTGTCCATCCTCGAACCTTAAGCTCGCCAGCGGTATTGCGCCGTTCGCCGGCATGTTGGCCGCGGGAGTGAATGTCGGCATCGGCACGGACGGACCTGCCAGCAACGACGACCAGGACTTGTTGAACGAGGTGCATTTGGCGGCGCTGCTGCCCAAAGGTGTTTCCGGCGACCCGACGATTGTGCCGGCGCGGCAGGCGCTGGCCCTGGCCACATCCCTGGGCGCCAAAGCTGTGCACCTTGCGCACCTGATTGGGTCGTTGGAAGCCGGCAAACGAGCCGATATCGTAGTGCTCGACCTCCGGGCGCTGCACACGACACCGCGCTACTCCTACGCCCCGGACTCGATCTATACCCAAATTGTGTACAGCGCCCACGCCAGCGATGTACGGCACACACTTGTCGATGGACGCTTTCTGCTCCGCGACCGGCAGCTCTTAACGGTGGACGAAGAGCGCGTTAAGCGCGAAGGCCAGGCCATTGCGGATCGCATCAACGCGTTCTTAGGCGAGCGTGAGTCAAATCTGCTGGATAAGATTGTGGCCATCGGCGGGGTGCAGCAGGCTGAAATCTTCGAGGTGCAGGTCAAGGCCTGTATCGCCGATGCGGAGGCGATTGCGGCGGCGCTCAATGGTCCGGCGTTTACGATTACCAAAGCAACCGAGCGCACGCAGTACGATACATATCTGATGTTTGCTGATCCGGCACGTGGCCGCGTGCGGTATCGCGAGGATCATCGGCGTGATCCCGGCGCGCGACTTGACCCCAAGTCCACCTTGACGCTGACAGTGCCGGCGGCCGAGCGCGATGATTTTCCGCACGCGGTGCTGCTGTCACGTGCACGCTACACGGCTCCCGCGGATCGCTCGCTGCGGTTTTACCGTGAATATTTTCAGCCGGAGATGATCGTTGAGGTTGAAAAGCAGCGAAGACGCTGGCGCGTGATCTACAAGGACGAAGATTTCGCTATCAACATCGACCGGCTCGTCGGCTCGACTGAGCCAGGACCATTCCTTGAGATCAAGAGCCGTACCTGGTCGTTTCGGGATGCGGAACATAAAGTGGCGCTGATTGCGGAGATGCTGGAACATCTGGGTGTGAGCGAGGAACAGCTGGTCAAACAGGAATACGTTGAGATGGAAGCAAAGCATTAACGAAAACACATGGGTAAGCGGCGGCTGGCTGCATTCGCGGCCGCTCCTCCTGCTTGGCTTTGTCGCTCGCGTCAAAATGCGGTCCAAGGAGGCGAGCCACCCAGCGTCGCGCGGATATCG
>JADDQF010000054.1 GCA_016781505.1 bacterium | reverse complement strand
GCTGTGGTGCCGGAACGCGACGAGGTGACCCTGCAAGCGGTGGTAGATCAAGCGCCGCAAGCGCACGCCTACTCCAGCGATGGCTTTGCCTCCTATCAGTAGTTGGTGTATGCTCCGGCCAGTTACATGGCTATGCAGACCTACACGGTCGAGGGTGGGAATGTGGGTGTATGGCACTATCGGGTGAGCTTGGCTCGCAACTCGCAGCGTTTCTCGCGCTGTATCCACGCCTTGCGGCATGTCCTCAAGCTATTGGTCTGGTGTTACAACCAGCGCCAGCTCTGGAAACACCGCTATCCCTCATACCATAAACACGTCATCCATTTTGTATCACCACCAATATGTATCAGCCAATGCTTGATCTTAATCGATCTTCGTCCAGGCGTTGGCCAGGGCTGCAAAGGTGGCGTCGAGCGGCGTAGCCAAGGGCTGGTTTGTCAGGGCGTTGAGGGTGTCGTACGCGGCGACGAGGTAGGCCAGGTATTGGTCAAGCACATAGCCAGCGTCGGCCGGCCGCGTACGGACCGCCGTGTTCCAGGCCTGCACCACAAGGGCATAGCGCTCCCACTCGCTGTCCTGCTGGACCAGCCGCTCACGCCACTCGTCGGGGCGCTCCCCAATGCCCATCCACGAACCAGTGGGGCAGAGCATATCTGCGCGCGGAACAACACCGGCTAGCTGGAGCTGCATCGGATAGGTTTGGCAGGCTAGCGGGCGATGGGCATAGATGCCGCAGCGCTGGATGCCCTCGCGCAGCTGCAGCAGAAAGATGCACGGCCGCTCGTTGCGGCGGTCGTACTGGTGGCGCAGCGCGATGGCAAAGGTGGGGCCCCCGGGACGGAGTAGAAATCCTGCTGGCGTGGGATAATCCTCCGGCTCGCGCTGGATGAACAGCTCGGGAGCTAGCCGCTGGGCTTGCACAATCCGCCACACGTCGAACCCGGTGAGCGGCACGATATACACGGAGCAGCAGCGCCCTTCACATGCAAGACACGCGCCGATGCATTCGCTCATGCCGTACCACCGGCCGTGGCCTCAGCCATCTGCGCGGTATAGGCGTACAGCAGATAGCCGCAAAAGTCGGCCAGGCTGTATTTGCTGCCTTCGTCTGATTTAACCTGCTCGTTCCAAAGGTGGACCAGCTGTCGATCCCGTGCGCGCTCGGCGGCTTCTTGTGCAAGCAGCGCCGCCACTGCCGGACGATCCAGCTCGGCTAGGTTCCAGCTGCGACATGTGCAACCATGGTCCTCCCTGATGCGGAGCGTTCCGCAGGCATCGCGGCCGGGAAAGGCCTGGCAGGGGAGCGGACGCAGCTCGCCCAGGCCACAGCGGGCAACCTCCTCCCGAATGTGCATCAGAAACACACAGGCAGCCTGCCGCCCTTTCGTCGCGCGGCGCGCCAACGCCAGATGCACCGGCTGGCTGGTAGGAGCGAGCAGCACACCATCGTCGGCGTCGGGCTCGGCGGGAATGGAGCGCAGGAAACTTTCGGGCGGTACGTGTAACCGGGTTGCGATGCGCCAAATATCGCCGCCGGTAGGCCGAACGGTGCGGAGCGAACAGCAGCGCTTCGCGGCACAGCTGAGCCAGAGCAATTCGTGGTCGGGATGCGTTATCATTGGTCCTTGCCACCGTCGATGCCGTTTGCCGGTTTCCAAGCGCAGTTACCTTTGTATGGCCCGCTGCGGTGTGCCTGCCGCAATAATAGCTCACGCACTAGCCGGCGTACCAACTCCATGCCAATCGGTTCAGCGCCCTTCGAAACCCGCTAACGCATCATCGTACACAGCATCGACATAGCCTAATACACCTCGACAACATCGTATCACATGCTTGCGCGCCGTACCGCTGGTTTGACGACACGTTGTGTTACACACGAATGCCTGAATCGTGGGTTAGCCCCTCACCGACAAGGACGCGCTGGGTCAAAGGTTGGGCTATACGACTATTCGTGCCTGGATGCCGGTATGTGCTGATGGGAATGCCACCGATACCAAGCAGCCACCGTGGCCTACACATGAGTGGTAGGCGGTGTACAGCACAAACACTTATGGTACGATGTCAGCCATGATGCGGCGGGCGGAGCACGTTCGCCCGACAGTTTGCCCTTCGTACCGTACAGGCTGGCGAAAGATGTCTAGGCCATGACACGTTTTTGGGCGCTTTTACGTGGTTGGCTCGTTGCTTGCAAGCGTGCTTGGAACGTTCCCAAAGGACGTGCGGCAAGACACGGTGCCTTAACTTTCGATAGGGCCAATCCTCTTACGAATGGTCAGCCGTACGGCTGACCATTTTATGTGTTACGAGACCGATCCATGGCCGGGTCTCTCTGCTGCCGTCACAGCCTACACTGCCGTTACTGAGGTGAATATCTATCATAGGGGTAAACCTATATGGCGTTCATTGACGGCAACGATCCCCACATGTCGCTCTTGATCGGCCCGCAATCGGGAGCGGAGCGGCTATTTCGGCTACGGGCAAACTTCAGCGTTGGATTCTTCGTAGGCCTGCACACCCACCGCGGCGACGAGTCGTTTGAGGTGATAAGTGGCGAAGTGCGCTTTTACGTAGGCGGAGAGCGACAGCTTTGTCGGCCCGGAGCGATCATCTTCGCGCCGCGCGATGTGGAGCATGGCTTCGTGGCGTTGACCGATGCCACGCCCGAAGTTTTCTCCGAGCAGCGCATGAATCCCCTGCTCAACACCCTGCACGACGAGCCACGTGTGTGTTGAAGGTCGGCCGGAAGCGCGGCTGCAACAGGCATGCCTTGCCGTTTTGAGTGAGCTACGCACGCCAAGTTAAGCAAACGAGGTCCTGTGGCGCCTCCGCCACATGGGGGATCAGGCCGTGTGCTAGGCAATCAACCGAAAAATAGGCTACAATACTTTATACCCCACACATTGCTCGACAGCCTGTTCGCCTGTGCCCAATCAGGGGCACTTGTTCGGTGGTGAAAGAGGAGGCGCCAGATGCCACGTCGCATTTTGGTGATTGACGACGCGCCCGACCTGCGGCAGCTATACCATGAAATATTGGAAGATGAAGGTTATGAGGTGAGCACGTCCGACTGCGACCTGCCGACTCCGCAAAACGTGGTGGATCTGCAACCGGTTGCCATCATCATGGATTGTTTGCTCGGCAGTCGACCTCCTGGTTTACGTTTTTTGCACCACCTCAAAGCCAATACACTCACCACCGACATTCCGGTTATTCTTGCGACCACAGCGACGCAGACGACGCTTGGTGAGCTTGAAACCTTTTTGAACCAGCATCACGTTACCGTGCTGCGCAAACCGTTCGCATTGGACGACTTGCTCGGCGCGCTAGCCCATGCTTCATAGCGACAGATATGATGCGTACCCCTGCCGCTGGTAGGGGTACGCCAGCGATCCGGCCATTGTAGCGCAGCAACCTGTCCAGTGTATCATCGCCCCGTAACGCAAGGTCGACAATGCTGAGCTGTTAGCCGACGTTAGAGGGGTGCATGTGCTGATGCGGAGGAAGCTATGACGGAGGAGCTGTTCACTGATCCGCAACGTGCTTTTCTGACGACGCAGCGGGTGGCTCGCCTGGCAAGCGCGGATGCAGCCGGACGGCCCCATGTTGTGCCGGTCTGTTATGCTTGCGACGATCAGCTGGTATTCATTGCGCTTGACGAAAAGCCCAAGCGCGTTGCGGCGCCCGAGCTGAAGCGTGTCCGCAATATCCGAGAAAATCCTCGGGTTGCACTTGTGGTCGATCACTACAGCGACGACTGGACACAGCTCGCCTTTGTATTAATTCATGGCACGGCCACACTCCTCGCCGTAGGTGTGCCCGAGCATGCGCATGCGGTTGCTCTGCTGCGCGAGCGCTATCCGCAGTACCGTGCCATGCGCATCGAAGAGCAGTCAGTTATCGCAATTCAGCCTGAAAAGGTCGTCGCGTGGGGCGCCTTGCCCTAAACCACGTGTGCCGATGGGGGGCTAGCCGGTGCTTGTGTGCCCAACAGATATGGCGCGCATGGTCCCAGGCAGCAGAAATTGCAATGCCGGAATCGATCCGATCACGCCGGCTCCCAGCCCTTGGACTGCACGGCCAGCGATCAGAACATGCATCGAGGGCGCGAAACCGCTCACAAGGAGCCCAAGCTCAAAGAGCGCTACAACGATCAGCAATGGTCGGGCAGGTCCGACACGATCCGCTTCGCTCCCCGCCACCGTGACGCCGATCAGATTCGTGAGCATGAAGGCGCTCAAGGCCCAGCCGTACAACTGAAGACCCCTAGCTCGCCAGTTGTGAGTGGCAAGATCATCGCTACGGCCAGCGCCTCAAACGCCGCCCTGACCACTGTAAGAACCAGCCCGCAGGTGATCCAGCGGTGTTGGGCATCCCAAATTCTGGGCACAGCAGTTTTGGATAATGCGCCCAATTCAACCTCGTAGTGACATGTTTCTGAGTTTAGTGTAACACTCCCTTGAGTCGGCAAGCTAACGCGGTTGCAAATCAGCCGCGTGCTATGTAGGGCACCGAGCGCAGCTCATACCCTGTACAGCCTGTGATCTTCGCCGCTCCTGTCCAACAACGGACGGCGTTACGCCTTCTGCCCAACGGTCCATCCTGCCCGCGGATCGGGGAGGCGGAGCGGGCCGGCGACGAGTCTGTCCGCAGCCGCACCCGTAGCAAAGGCATAGATGCCTTTATGCACCAGGTCGATCACCTGCTCGTCGTAGGGCCATGTCCAGGGTGGTGCGCCCACACCGGTAGCATTTTCCAATGTTTGATCGTTAAGCAAGCGCAGGTTCATAAACAGAAATGATCCCACCGGGCCGCGAAATCCCCGCTCGGCCATCAGCCCGCGGATGGCGCCAAGCAGAATGCCTTGGCCCCAATGCATCGTCCAGTTGAGCCAAAGTCGTTGCTCGTCCGGCTTATGGGGTAGCCCCAGTAAGCGCTCCAGCGTGTGGGCCGGAACATACGAGTTGGGCCGGTCGGTAAGCACTTGCTCCACCTTCTCCGCAATCGTCATGGCCGCAACTCCCGCAACGCCCGCTGCCAACCCTCGAAGTGCCGCGCTGCCCGTCATGATTGCTTCCTCCCCATCTTCTGGCTTTCGTCGTCCCTCGTGAGCCGCTGTACAACCACAGTGTATCTCGGCGCTCTTCGCGCGACATGGCGAAGCAATTCAAGGGCCAAGAAGCAGGAAGCGCTGCTTTCACCACCACGTACTCTTTTTGCTTTTTTGGCGCGTGTAAAGGCCCTGTGCGTCGACGGTCGGCAACTGCCTGGCGAGGTTAGCTGGAGTTGCTTGCTTTCAGCCGAAGCTTTCGAATTTCTCCGGTTTGGAGATGGGAAAGCATCCGGTGCTGCGATGCTGCGACGCGTTCAAATGCAGTTTGCAGAATCTGTAACGTATCGCCATGCGAAACCAGCAGAATATTCCTGCCTGCGTATGTGTCTTCTAACTCCTTGATCAGCGCCGTGGCCCTGGCAACAACCTCGGATGTGCTTTCAACGGCGTTATGTTTGTGATCCGGCTCGGCAACATCGTCGCTCCAGACCTTTTCGTAATTGCTTGTGTGCTGCTTGTCCCACGCGCCGAAGAAGCGCTCGCGTAACCGGGCCGTGGTGTTGATGGCGGGCACACCCAGCAATGTCGCGGCGATCTCCGCCGTTTCACGGGCTCTGGCGAAGTCTGACGTCACAATGATCGTCGTGTGGTCCAATCCGAACTGTTGTTTGGCTGCTGCAACCGCGCTTGCAACCTGCGCTTTGCCTGTGTCCGATAGCCCGTACAAGGGCACTCCGTCATCCGGATGGCTGACGATCAATTCTGCTCGGTTTGCCAAACTGTTGCCGTGGCGCAGGGCGAAATACGTATTTCGTAGCTCGGCAACTTCCTGAAGATAATTCATAAAGGCCTTCCCCTTCATATGTTGAAAAGCGATTGCAAGTCTGGCGGCGACTCATACCCGTGCTGCTCCGCAATGATGTCGTTCGGTTGTCAAGGGTATCGGCGAGCTTTCCTGATCCGTGTGGCGGTCGTGAGCGTTATTGTACGCGCACGGCAGCCGAGACCGCCAGCGTGCAGCTGCGCAGCATAGCCTGAAACATTGATCGCTTTTCAAGTTCCTGGCATTGATGCATGTGCCGCTGATGGAGGCCCTTGGCCAGCCTTCCACGCGCAGCACCTGTCTTGGCCTCGACAGCGGATTGTGTAGTTGGGCTACGACAAGCTGCATGAATCGGCTGGCACAGACTCTGCTTAGGTTGCATACAAGGCGTATGGATGGAGGTTTCAGATGATTAATCACCGACACGATTACGGCCATGACGACGACGAGCCCCGCTTGGACACAGCTGCAGTTCTGCGCGAGCTGGGCTGGGTGTGTACGCTCGGCGCCCTGCCCTTACTCGTCGCCGCCCTCCCTCCATCGGTTCATGGCGTTTTGCTTACCGAGCTTCCCAGCTATTCCGCTGAGGCGCATCACCGCTTGTTCGTGGTTGGCCTGGTGATCTTGCTGCTAGGTATCGTACAATATGCTGGCAGCATGATCCTCTTGCTTAGAGGCAGGCGCAGCCAATCCTAGATCCGGCTGGGGCGCGTAGTCTGGTTGCGGATGAGCCTTTAGGATGGAGGCACGAGCAGACTTTGTGCACGTCGCGTGTTGTAGCCGGAGCTACGTGTAGCCAAACAAGATGACGAGGAGGAAGCACATGGAACAACAGACTGGCGAGCAGCAAACCGACCAGGGGGAGACGCAAGCGCCCGCTACCTATTACGGAACGGCACGCATGCAGCAGATGAGCGGTGGCACCACCTCGGACAGCCCGCCCGCATCCCCGGACGCAAACAGCGCCTATGGAGCGGCACGGATCGCACAAATGCACGGTGTCGGCAGTGACCCAGCAGCCGATGCAGCTCCCCAGAGCGACGATCCGCAATCATAAGCGTTGCCGATAAGCTGTTGGCATGCTGTTGGTTCGACAAACACTTGGTGTAACGGCCTAAGCTGAGTAGCTCGCAAAGATCTGACCACGACCACTTTGGATAGTGGCCGTGGTCGATATTTAAGGTTACGGCTGAAAGAGCTACGGCAAATACCCGCGGATCCGTAGTTCCTCGGCCGCAAGCAGGCCGAGCAGCCCTTCGTACGGCGTTCCACGATTTTCTGGATGGTACTCCAAGCGCTCGCGCTCAAACCATTGCGTCTGGTACGTCTGGTTGTCGGTGGCGCTGCGCTCATTGCGGGCCGGCGTGATGGGAAAGCCAAAGACGGGCAAGCCGCCACTGGTATGCCAAAAATTCCGGAACGGCGGGCACAGCCCATGCGGTGTTTCCGCAAACGTTTGGCAGTCAGGGTTGGCTGGCGTAGCCGGGAGATCTTGCATGCCGCGCTGAATAACCGTATTTGCTCCTAAGCGTCCCAGCAGAACCGTGTATGGCTCGGCATTATTGGGGTGATGCTCCATGCGGGCGCGCTCGAAATATTGCACGGTCAGGACTTCGCCGGTATCGGGATTAATCTCGGGAAATGGCTCGCTGATCGGGAAGCCAAACAGCGCCAATGATTCACGCTCCGAGATGCTGGGGTCGCCGAGGTTAACGCCATGTGTCTCATAATAGCGGCGGAAGGGAGCGCCGAGCGTATGGCCCGTGGTGCTGAAGTAACGGGCGTTCGGCTCCACATTGGCTACACGCGCGGTCGGCAGTGTTTCTGCGCTGTAGCGCAGCATGGCGCCGCCGGATGAGGCCCACTGCACCTCGTCGCTCAGCAGCGCGTATTCGTCGGGTACCAGGCGCGTGCCACTGGGATCGGGCACGAGCCTACCATTATCGAAGCGCATGCGCAGCTCCGGCGGCGCTTGTCCGGTGCTGGGACAGCCGGCTAGCGATGCCCAACCGCGATTGGTGCCCGGTATCAGCTCCAGCTTGGTGCTGCCCGTCAGTGGCTGCTGGGCTGGGGTCGCGTCAACCCATTGGCCACCGATCGCGTGGAGCAAGCGGGTGCGAGTGCATTGGCCGAGGATTTCTGCGAAGAGCGCCCAGCCCTCAGTGGCGTCGCGCATGGTTACGTTGTACAGCGTAAAGCCGGGCACGGCCGGCAATGGCGGTAGTGGATCCTCGGTCCAACGACCATCCTTGAGGTGCACAATCGCAGGCCGCATGATGGTTCCGCCCGGACCGCCGCTTTGCCCCAGCACGGCGCTCGCCCAACCTTCGCCTCCGCTGGTCATGCTCAGATTGTTGAGCCGTCCATGCTGCCACTCGGCGGGCGTTTGATCGCGCCATACGCTGCCATCAAAAACCAGGACCAGTGGTCGCTCCCGGTAGCTGGTGCTCGGCTGCTGGCCGACGCTTTCGTATGCGCTGCTGACGGCGATTGCAGTGCTGTTGGACTGGACGGCTACGTCGACAAGCCGACCGCTGAGGACACCTGTGGTGCCATCGCTGCGCACAACCTCGGACACTGGTATCAAGCCGGTGCCGTCAAAGCGAGCAGCATATACGTTGGGCAGCCCGCTGCCGCCATGCTGGCTGCCAACCACCCAGCCCTGCGTCGTGCTGCTCAAATCAATGGCTACCAGCGCGACCCGGTTGCCAGTGTTTAGGAACGGCCTCCAGAAACGGCCATCAAATCGCAGCAGGCCGGAATATGCCACTGCCCAGCCGTTGCGCTGGTCGATCAATTCAAGATCGTAGATGTGGTCTGCGACTTGTGTCAGCAGCCCAGCATCCGGCCCAATCACTTTGCGCCGCACCAGCAGCTCCGGATCAGCAAGCCAGCGCCGCTCTGTTTGAGCGGTTACCGGCCGAGCTACGCTTCCCAACAGCAACCCCAGCATAATGGCTGTAACCGTTTTCCATCTTAGTGGCATGGCATCTTCCAAACGTGTGGGTCCAGCATACTTGACGTAGACTTTCTCGCGCATGGGCCAGACGTCGTATCCGTGCCAGCAAGATGAAGCGGATCGTGGGAGTGGTTGCTGCTGATCGCCCGAGTCGGTACACTATCTCTTGAGCGATGAGGCTGTGCTGCAATGGGCATTGGCTAGAAACGCAAGTTGGGAGCGAAGATCGCGACGTAGGAACCGAAACCGCATGGACAATCAGCTGAACGATACCTCGGCAGCGCATGATGTGGCCATCATTGGCGCCGGGCCGATCGGCCTGGAGCTGGCCGTCTGCTTGAAGCGTGCAGGTGTGGACTACATCCACTTCGATGCGCGCCAGATCGGCTACACCATGACCTGGTGGCCGCGCAACACGCCCTTTTTTAGCACCACTGAGCGCCTGGCCATAGCCGGAGTGCCGATTCAAAATAATCATCAGCAGCGGATCACCGGTGAGGATTATCTGGCATATCTGCGCGGCGTTGTCGAACAATGGGATCTGGCGGTTAACACCTACGAGCCCGTGATTGGGCTTGAAGCCGCAGGCGATGGCTTTGTGCTCACGACCGACTCTCGGCGCGGCGAACAGCGCTATCATGCGCGGCGAGTGGTTGTCGCCATCGGCGATATGCATGGGCCAAACCGGCTCGGCATTCCGGGTGAGGATCTGCCCCATGTGTCGCACTACTTCCGCGATCCGCATGATTATTTTCGCACGCGTCTGCTGATTGTTGGCGGTCGCAACTCGGCGGTGGAAGCAGTCCTGCGCTGTTGGCGGGCCGGGGCGGACGTAACGATCAGCTATCGCCATGCCCAGTTCGATGAGCGCCGCGTCAAGCACTGGTTGCTGCCGGATCTCCATGCCCAAATCGAGGCTGGTACCATCAAATTCCTGCCCGAGACGGTGCCGGTAGCGATTACGCCAACGCACGTTGACCTGGCGCCGACGCGCAATGGTCAGGCTTCGGACGGAGACCCATGGGCCCATCCGACCGACTTTGTGCTGCTCAATAGCGGCTTTCGAGGTGAGCAACAGCTGCTGGAGCAAGCGGGCGTCGAGCTACGCGGGGAGAATCGCGTGCCGGTTTGTGATACGGCAACGATGGAGACCAATGTGCCGGGCCTGTACCTCGCCGGCACGGTTGCCGCGGGCATTCAACAGCGCTACACACTGTTTATTGAAAATTGCCATGAACACGTCGGCAAGATTGTGGCAGCGCTGACCGGGCAATGGCCACGCCAGCTGGGTTCGATTCCCGGTCATAACTACCAGCAGCCGTTGGAGCGGATCGAGGCCAACTGATCCTAAAGGCAGGTAGGCCGGCTCCCTGTGCAAGCCGCGCTTTGTTAACGACGTTGAGTGGCGTCCGGTTGTGCTTTCCTCGTTGCAAGCTTCCCCGATGGCACCGGTGTTGCTGCATATTATGCCGATCAAGCATAAAGGAGCGTATCATGCCGCAACATGGGGGACAACAAGCCGGCGACGAGCTGGGCTGGTACATGGAAGGCTCGACTGTTGAGGTCGCGGATATTTTGATGGAGTTTGCTCAGGAGCTGCGCAACGGCGATGTTAATGTGTGGAAAGGCCAGCGGGAGCTGCACCTCATGCCGGAAGGTCGGCTTCAGCTGCGCGTCGACGCGGTATCCGACGACGATGGTCGGGAAGGTCTGCACTTGAAGCTCCATTGGAATACCACATCGGCGGCCGCGAATCTGCACAGCGGGGCAGACGCACACATGGGCGTGCCCGTAGACGATCCATCCCGCGGGATGCAAAACCAGTAACAGGCAACCTCACTCGTGCGTCACGGGGCGTGTCGAGATTGCTAGGGGTGCGTCGTCAGCCCGCACCCCGGCGCTGCATCGCCACCCGCCTCCCCGCCCCCAGACTCCGGTGCGGCGCGAGGGAGCGAGCCTTCCTCATGAGATTCGCCACTCTCGGAAGCCGCTTTCAGTTGCCAGGCGGGTCGTTTTGCCGTATCCTAACGCCCTATGCGAGTGATCACTGGATCCGCAAAAGGTCATAAGCTCAAAGGGCCGCCCGACAACGGGACGCGGCCGATGATTGACCGGGTCAAGGAGTCGCTGTTTGCGATCTTGTCCGGCTATGATGTGATACACGGACGGGTGCTTGATCTGTTTGCCGGCACCGGCTCGATCGGCATTGAATTTTTGTCGCGCGGCGCTGCCTGGGCGGATTTTGTGGAGCAGCGGGCAGCGGTTTGTAAAGTCATTCGCGAAAACTTGGCGCATACCAAGCTCGCTGATCGGGCCAAGGTGCACCAAACCAGCGTTGAAACGTTTATCGCGCAGTGGGCCGGGGAGCCCTATGATATAATCATGATGGATCCGCCGTATGCCAGTCCCACCATTGAAGCGACCATTGGGGCAGTTGCGGCGTCGCGGCTGCCACGCGATGGAAGCTTGCTGGTCGTGGGGCATTGGCCGCGGCTAACGTTGCAGGAACAGTATGGGCGTTTCCAACAGCTAACGACCCGTACACTCGGCGACAGCTCGTTTAGTATCTACGAATTCATCGTTGATGAACAATGAAGGGCTGGATTGTGCTGCTCGCGCATTGTTTATCGCGCATTGTGCATCATGCCACTAGCTGTGTATCCCGCTAGCTTTGATCCAATCACCTTGGGCCACATGGATGTTGCCGCGCGCGCGGCGGCAATCTTTGAGACTGTGATTTTGGCAGTCTATGATCGGCCCCTAAAAAACTTGCTCTTCTCGACCGCCGAGCGAGCTGAGCTCGTTTCCGCAGCGGTCGAGCATCTACCCAACGTGCGCGTTGACACCTACAGTGGGCTGACGGTTGAATACGCCAGGCGGGTCGGCGCCAAAGTGTTGGTCCGTGGCCTGCGCGCCGCTACTGATTTTGAACACGAGTTCCAAATGGCACATCTCCACCATCGGCTCTACCCCGAGGTAGACGTCGTTTGCCTGATGGCGAGTCAGGAATATAGTTTGTTGTCGTCGAGCGCGGTTAAGGAAATTGCCGCCCTGGGGGGAAATGTTGATTTCATGGTCGCGCCCCATGTCGCGGATGCACTACGTTGTAAATATGGCCGGGAGGAGGCAGTATGAGCGAGCCCGCCCACGAGCCCGAGCAGCTGCTCGCCTCGCTGCTGACGGATGAGGAGCAAGCAGCTGCGGCTGAGCCGCCCGCCGAGGTCGGCGAGGACGATGTCGATGCGCTGATCGACGAGCTGGAAGCGCTGGCCAATGAAGGCCGGCGCCGTCTGCTTGGCCGTAAGCTGATGATCGACGAGGATCGACTGTTAAGTCTGGTGGATCGCTTTCGCTCGGCAGTGCCCGCCGAGGTGCGGCAGGCGCATCGGGTGCTGGACGAGCACGACCGGATCGTGGCGGCGGCCCAGGCACAAGCTCAGCGGATCATTGAAGAACGCGGCTTGCTCGACCTTGTCGAGGCCGAGCGGCGCCGGGTGCTGGAAGACGCCGACCGCGAAGCCGACAAAATCCGCAGCGAGGCCGACCACTATGCCCGCAATGTGCTGGTTGAGCTTGAGGAGCGGCTTGCCAAGCTGCACGCTAGTGTGCGTAACGGCATTGCGGCGCTGGGAACCGACGAGACCTCTCCATCAGCGGGTTCGGAAGCGCCATAACGTCCATGACCGTGCCTCCATCGCTGGCGCGCAGCGTGCTATGGGCCGCAGGCTGCAAGCTGATCGGTGGCTGGCCGCGCACGTTGACATAGCGCGTGAAGCTAGCTATAATACAATGCTTGAAAGCCGTCTTCGGACGGCTTCCGAGTTGTTTGGAAGGCACTTAACCATGTCTGAGTTTCGCTTTAGCGTTTCGCAGCTTTTGCAAGAGCCAACTGGCGCGACGCGGCGCTACGAGCTGGACGATCCTCAGCTTGTTGTCGATGAAACGCTGCGAATGCATCCGGTCAAGGGCCATGTACGACTGACGCGTACGCCTAAGGGCGTGCTGGCCGATGCGGATGTGCATGGCAATGTCGATCTTGAGTGCGGCCGGTGCCTAACGCTGTACGCGCAGCCCGTTGCATTCGATTTTAGCGAAGAATTTTATCAAACCGTTGTGGTAAACACTGGCGCGAAGCTGCCGCCGCCCGATGAAGAAGACGCGTTTCTGATCGATGAAACGCATAAGCTGGATCTGGCCGTCGCAATGCGCGAGTATTTGCTGCTGAATTTGCCGCCTGCGCCCCGCTGCAAGGAAGATTGTAAGGGCCTGTGTTCGATCTGTGGTGCCAACCTGAACGATGGGACGCACACGCACGAGCCTGAAGCAACGGATGAGCGCTTGGCGGGGCTGAGCAAGCTGCTGGGACAGTCTGAACAATAGTTGGTTGTCGAAAGCGGTACACAAGCGTATGCCGCGATCAACGTCGGTTATTCATATCAAGGAGCATATTTTTCATGGGTGCCGTACCGAAGCGCAAAGTGTCGCGCCACCGCCGGGGCAATCGCCGCCGCCATCAATATCTGACGATTCCTGAGCTGATGAAGTGCCCGAACTGTGGGCAGCTGACCAAGGCTCATCGCGCCTGCACCGAGTGTGGCCAGTATCGCGGCCGCCAGGTGGTTGCAGTCAATACGGACAACGACGACGAGTAGGTTATTCGCCTGCTCCGCAGCACACGGGCTTCCTCATGTGAGGAAGCCCGTGCTGTTTCCGTGTATAATGCGGCGGGCCGAGAAGGAAGAGGCAGGGCGCGCGCTGCGGCTTCCAGCTACGCCAGGAGAACTTGTATGACCTACGCTGCCATTACTGGCTGGGGCATGTATGTCCCCGAGCGTGTGCTGACCAATGCCGACCTGGAAAAAATGGTCGATACCTCCGATGAGTGGATTGTGACGCGGACCGGCATCCGGGAACGCCGGATTGCCGCGCCCCACGAAACCACCGGCAGCATGGGCGCGCTCGCCGCTCAGCAAGCGTTGGAGCGTGCCGGCCTAGGGTCGCAGGACGTTGATCTGCTGGTGGTGGCCACGTCCACGCCCGACCAGCTCATGCCGTCGGCCGCCTGCGTCGTCCAAACCGCCATCGGAGCCACCCGCGCCGGCCCAATGGATGTGAACGCCGCCTGCTCTGGCTTTGTGTATGCCCTGGCGATTGGTGCCCAATTCATTCAGGGCGGTGCTTCGCGCACGGCACTCGTTGTGGGTGTCGACACGCTGAGCCGGTTTTTGAACTACCAAGATCGCAATACCTGTATCCTGTTTGGCGACGGCGCGGGGGCGGTTGTGCTGCAAGCCACCTCTCAGCCTACCGGCGTGCTTGCGCTTGACCTGGGTGCGATCCCCGGAACCGGCGAGCTGCTTGAAATTCCTGGTGGCGGCGCGGCGCATCCCGCTACCCCAGAAACGGTTGCCAATAATCTGCATTACATGACCATGCAGGGCCGCGAGGTCTTCAAATATGCCGTCAGAGCCATGGGCGATTCGTCGGCCAAGGTGATTGCGGATGCCGGCCTCCTTCCTGAAGATATTGCGCTTGTGATTCCCCATCAGGCGAATCTGCGCATCATCGAGGCCACGGCTAAGCGCCTCGATCTGCCCATGGAAAAGTTCTGTGTCAATATTGATCGCTACGGCAACACATCGTCCGCGAGCATCCCGATCGCCCTGTGTGAGGCGCACGCGGAAGGCCGGCTGCGACCAGGCGACGCGGTTGTGGTGACGGCGTTTGGCGGCGGCCTGACTTGGGGCTCGGCGCTGCTCAAATGGGGTGCGTAACCCATGGATCATGGCCCGACCAGCCAAAACGACAGGGACTACCCTTTGCCGATTGTGGTGTCGCATGTGCAGATAGCGCCGCTGCTGCAAGCGCACAAGGCTGGCGCTGCGACAGCGCTCTGCTCCCCCGACTTGGGGCTGAGCATGGTGACGGTCGAGCTTACGGCGCAAGGGGTTCGCTTTCCAAACGACGAGCTGCTGTGCTGGGATGATGCCGCAGCGATTGCGGACGAGGAAAACAAATGCTGGACGCTGCGCGATGGTGAGATCGACGACATTGCCTTTTTCTCGGAGCAGACCCATTGGATGCGCACGCTCTTTCCGACGCTGAGCGCCCCGACGATGTTGGTTTCGGGCATTACCATGCACCGCATTAAAGGCGTTAATCCCCTCGAGGACACCCTGCGCAAGATCAAAACAATCGCGCCGCTGCGTGGCCGCGTGTTGGATACGGCCACGGGTCTGGGCTACACCGCGATTGAGGCGGCCAAGACGGCGACCGAAGTGGTCACGATCGAGCTCGACCCGGCCGGTTTGGAAGTGGCGCGGCTGAATCCATGGTCCCGCGCGCTCTTTACCGATCCCAAGATCAAGCAGGTTGTGGGCGATGCCTACGCGGAAGTTCCAACGTTCGCGGATCGCTCGTTTGCCCGCATCATCCATGATCCGCCGATGTTCAGTATGGCCGGCGAGCTGTACTCCGGAGCGTTTTACAAGCAGCTGTATCGCGTGTTAAAACCAAACGGGCGCTTGTTTCACTACATCGGCGACCTGGAAAGCGCGTCCAACCGCAGCCTGGTACCCGGCATTATCCGCAGACTGAAAGAGGCTGGATTTAAGCGGGTAACTCGCCATAATGAAGCATTCGGCGTTGTGGCCGAGCCATAACCAAAAACATGAGGAGCAGGGTATGACGGCGGCATGGCTCTTTCCAGGCCAAGGATCGCAAACTGTCGGCATGGGCAGCGATGTGTATGCGTGTTCGGCAGCCGCGCGGGCAGTGTTTACGGAAGCCGACGAGGTGCTTGGCTTTGGGCTGCGGGAGCTCTGCTTCAACGGCCCGGCCGACACTTTGACCGCGACCGAAAACGCTCAGCCGGCCTTGTTGACGACCAGCATTGCCCTGCTGCGGGCCGCGCAGGAGCAGGCCGGCGGAGATTTGCCCTTGCCGGCCTACATGGCCGGTCATTCCCTGGGTGAGTATAGCGCGCTGGTTGCAGCGGGTGCGCTTAGGCTTGCGGATGCCCTGCGCTTGGTGCGGCGTCGGGGTGAGCTGATGTCCGCGGCAGCCAACGGCACCATGGCGGCGATTATGGGCGTGGAGCTGGCAGCACTCCAGGCGATCTGCGACGAGGCCAGCGCAGCAGGCGTGGTGGTCGTGGCCAACGAAAATTCGCCCGGCCAGCTGGTTATCAGCGGTGCGCGGGCTGGTGTGGAGCGGGCGATGGCGCTGGCGAAGGAGCGGGGTGCCAAGCGGGCGCTCGCGCTCAATGTTTCGGCCGCATTCCACTCGCCGCTGATGGCCGAGGCAGCCAGCGGTTTGACGGAGGCCGTCAACCAGATTGAGCGCATCGAACCGCCGCGCCTGCCGGTGATCTCGAATGTAACGGCGCTGCCGCTGTTGGAACCAGCCGCCATTCGGGCCGAGCTGGTGGCGCAGGTCACGGCGCCGGTGCGGTGGATTGGGTCGGTTGAGCGGATGGTGGCCGACGGAGTTAAGGAGATCGTCGAGATTGGCCCAGGTACGGTGCTGACCGGGTTGGTTAAGCGAATTGCGCCTGGTGTTGAGCTGTTCAACGTCAACGACGGCGCGTCGGTCGACCACTGGATCGCGCGGGCAAAGCCGGCATGACACTGCTCGGTCTGCCGCTTGACGGTCAAGTGGCCGTTGTGACGGGTGGTTCGCGTGGGATTGGCCGGGCGATTGCGCTGGCGTTAAGCGAGGCCGGCGCCCGCGTGGTGGTGAACTACCAGCACAACAAGACCGGCGCCGCCGAAGTGAGCGGGCTGATCAATGGGCGTGGTGGCAGGGCGATGCCGTATGGGGCGGACGTGTGTGTGCCCGCCGATGTCGGGACGATGATCGCGGCAACGCTGCAGCGCTGGCAGCGTGTTGATATTTTGATCAACAATGCCGGTGTGACCCGTGACGCACCCTTTGCCCGCATGCGGGATGACCAATGGCACAGTGTGCTGGAGATCGATCTGACGTCGGCGTTTGTGTGTGTTCAAGCCGTACTGCCCGCCATGCAGCAGCAGGGCTATGGACGTATCGTGAATGTGGCTTCGCTCGCAGGCGTAGCCGGCAATGTCGGGCAAGTCAACTACGCGGCCGCCAAGGCGGGGTTGATCGCTCTGACCAAGGATTTGGCGCGTGAGCTCGCGCCGAGTGGGATCACGGTCAATGCCGTGGCGCCGGGCTATATCGAGACCGACATGATCGGGGTTGTGCCGAGGCGGCATTTGGCGTGGGCGCTCCAAGCCATTCCTGTCGGGCGGTTTGGCAGTCCGGAAGAAGTTGCTTCTGCGGTCCGCTTTTTGGCGTTACCCGAAGCATCGTATATTAATGGGCATACGCTCGTAGTTGACGGCGGCTGGGTGATGCCATAACGAGGCGACAGGCATCAAGCAGTAGGTTTCAGCATCGAGTACTAGCTGGTTCAACTGAAGCCTGACACCTGTAACCTGAAGCCTGGATAACATGAACTTTGCTGATCAAGTCGTGATTGTCACCGGCGGTTCGCGTGGCATTGGCGCTGCGACGGTGCGCATGCTGGCTGAGCGGGGTGCGCGTGTGCTCTTTTGCTACCGGGAGCGGGTGGATGCGGCGGAGGCGTTGGTCGCGACGTGCCGGGGGTTGCCGGGGCAGGTCTGCGCGCGGCAGACCGATGTGCGCGACAAGCAGCAGGTGGCAGAACTGATTGCCGAAGCGATCACACGCTGGGATAAGCTGGACGTGTTGATCAACAATGCGGCGATGCTGGCCAACGCTCCCGTGCATGAGATGGAGCTCGGCGCCTGGCGCGCGGTGCTCGAGGCCGACCTGACCAGTGTGTACTACGCGTGCAAGGCGGCGCTCAAGCCGATGCTGAAAGCTCGCTATGGCCGGATCGTCAACGTGGGCGGCCTGCAAGGCAAGGCTGGCAGCATCGCCCAGGCTAATTACGCCGCGGCGGCTGGTGGTATCTTGGGGTTGACGCGCTCGTTGGCGCGGGAAGTTGCGCCGTGGAACATCACCGTGAATGCCGTCGCGCCCGGGCTGGTGCAGACCGATCAGCTCGCGCAGCAGCCGCCGGAGCTGCACCACATGGGGCTGCAGATTGCGGCTCAGCGGCGGGTGGGCATGCCCGAAGAGGTGGCCTACGCGATCACGTTTTTGGCGTCGCCCGGGGCATCCTTTATCACCGGCCAAACGTTGGCGGTCGATGGCGGCTGGACGATGACCTGATGGATGGAAAACAGGACCCAATGAGCCAGGTATATGTACGAGCCAGTGATAAGCGTGGCGCATTGCCAGGGATGCTTTAAGTATGGCAGAGTGGAAAATTCAATACAATCGGGATTTTGTGATGTCGCCGATGACGCCGTGGGTGCATCGCAGCTCGGGTGGTGGCGAAGAGGGCGCGCCCATCGTGTACCAGCCGCCGCGTCCGCTGCCGCTGCCGGGTAAAGGGTACCCGACCTTTGTGATCACTGTGGATCGCTTTCCCTTTACGTTCGCGTCGTTGCAGGAGCTCGACGAAGCGATCAAAGTGCTCGACCAGCCCAATTTGGAGGTGGTTGAGACCGCAGGGAAGAAGAAGCAGCTGCCGGTGCAGCGCAAGCTTGATCCACATGGCGCGAAATCCAAGCATTGGACCGCACGCTTGCCCAAAACGATGCAAAGCTGGGCCAGACGGCGCAAAATCGTCTTTGAGCTCAAGCAAGGTCGCGACGCGATCAAAAAGGCGCTCGGTCCGGCCAATGTTGCCCGCAGCTACGGCCGGGAAACGCCCGGTCCCAGCGGCCCGCCTACGCAAAATGACGAGCCATAGGCCGCAAAAACCGTGAGCGTCGAATCCTTCCAACCAAAGGAGCAGCTGTTTTTTTATGCAGATTGATTTGTCGAACAAAGTTGCACTGGTGACGGGGGCTTCCCGTGGCATCGGCCGCGCCATCGCGCTGGCTCTCGGCCGCAACGGCGCCCAGGTGGTGGTCAACTATCGCGGGCAACAGCAGGCGGCCGACGAGGTGGTGACGGCTATCCAAGGCGCGGGCGGTACAGCCCTCGCCGTGCAGGGCGATGTCGCGCAGGCAGCGGATGTTGAGCGCCTGCTTAAGACCACGCTGGATACCTATGGGCGGGTTGATATTTTGGTCAACAATGCCGGCATCACCCGTGACAATCTTCTGCTGCGCATGAAAGATGATGAGTGGGATGCGGTCATATCGACCAATCTGCGTGGCGTGTATCTGCTGACTAAAGCTGTTTTGCGGCCGATGATGAAGGCGCGCGGCGGGCGGATCATCAACATTACCTCGGTGGTCGGCCTTACCGGCAATGCGGGCCAGGCCAACTATGCCGCGGCCAAAGCCGGCTTGATCGGCTTCACCAAATCGGTTGCCCGCGAGATGGCCTCGCGGGGCATAACGGCCAATGCGGTCGCGCCTGGGTACATCGAGACCGACATCACCAATGTATTGTCCGACGAGATCAAGACCACGGTCCTGAGCTCGATCCCGGCCGGTCGGCTGGGCCAGCCCGACGATGTAGCCGGCGCGGTGTTGTTCCTGTGCTCCGACGCGGCCGCGTATATCAGCGGTCAAACCCTGGCCGTCGACGGCGGCATGACAATGTACTAACAAGGCTTCAGGTTATAGGCTTCAGGTTTCAGTTCTGCCCTTTACTGCAAGAACGAGTACCTGATGCCCGATGCCTGATGCCTGATGCCTGGAACATATGCTTGAAAAAGTTTTAATCGCAAATCGCGGCGAGATTGCCGTGCGAATCGTGCGGGCCTGCCATGAGCTTGGCCTGCAGACGGTGGTTGCGTATTCGGAGGCCGACCGCGATTCTTTGGCGGTGCGGTTGTCGGACGAGGCGGTGTGTATCGGTCCGCCGCCGGCGGCAAAGAGCTATCTTCATGCGCCGTCGTTGATCAGTGCGGCCTTGATCTCCGGCTGCGATGCCGTCCATCCGGGCTATGGCTTCCTTTCAGAAAACCCGTATTTTGCCGAGATCATCAAGCAGTGCGGGCTGACGTACATCGGGCCCGAGCCGGATGTGATCGCGATCATGGGCGACAAAGCTGCGGCGCGGGCGGCGATGCGAGATGCCGGCTTGCCGGTCATGCCCGGCTCGGAGCAGACGATCAACACGGTGGACGAAGCGCGTGAGCTTGCCGCAGGCATGGGCTATCCGGTGCTGCTGAAAGCGGCCGCGGGCGGGGGTGGCCGCGGGATGCGCATTGTGCCCGACGAGGCCGAGCTGCCGCGTGCATTTGCCACGGCCAAGGCCGAAGCCGAGGCTGCCTTTGGCAGCGGCGCTTTGTACATGGAAAAGTTTTTGCCGGTTGCGCGGCATATTGAGATCCAGGTGCTCGGCGACAACTATGGCAATGTGATTCATCTGGGCGAGCGCGAGTGCTCTATTCAGCGTCGGCATCAAAAGCTGCTGGAAGAGGCGCCCTCGACGGTCGTCGACGCGGAGCTGCGGGAGCGGATGGGCGCTGCCGCCGTAGCCGGTGCCAAAACCATCAACTATACCGGTGTGGGCACCATGGAATTTTTGATGGATCCCCAGGGCAACTATTACTTCATCGAGATGAATACCCGGATTCAGGTTGAGCATCCGGTCACGGAATGGGTGACGGGGCTGGATCTGGTCAAATGGCAGCTGCGCGTCGCAGCCGGAGAACGTTTGACACTCCAGCAGGCTGACGTTAGAATGACCGGGCATGCGATAGAGTGTCGTGTCAACGCCGAAGATCCAGCGCGGGATTTCATGCCTCAGGCTGGCGAGGTCGATTTATTCTTGCCGCCGGGCGGGCCAGGAGTGCGCATCGACTCACATCTGTACTCCAGCTATGTTGTGCCGCCCAACTATGACTCACTGCTGGCCAAGATCATTGTGTGGGGCGCCGACCGGGCTGAAGCGATCACGCGGATGCAGCGAGCGCTGGACGAGTGTATCATCACGGGAGTGAAGACGACGATCCCGTTTCAGCAGGCATTGCTTGAAGATGCGAACTATCGGCGGGGTGATGTTTCGACGCGCTACCTGAATGAATTTATCGAACGCCAAAAACAATAACCCATGGGCAACCAGGCGCGGGCTTATGCCGATCCGATCATAGCCTGCGCCTCCGAGCTGGAACAACGTTATGCCAGGACCAAACGGAACCGTCACAATGTCGCCCATCGCATTGATTGGGATTATCAGCCGCACGGCACAAGATGTGCAAGGTGTGGTGCGGATGGGAGCTGTTCCGCCATCACGGGTTGGCCAGCTGCTGACCGGGAGTCATACGCGCGATGGCGTGCTGGTACGTGTTGGTGGCGGCGTCAGCGCGGATGTGTATCTTGTGGCGCAAAGTGATGCCCAGCTGCTTGACTTGGGGCAGCAGGTGCAAGCGGCGATTGCCCATGCGATCGGCAACATGGTAGGTATGGATGTACGCGAGGTAAATGTGTACATCCAGGATGTGGAGGCGGCGCGTGGCTAACGTCCGACATCGCGCGCGGGTAGTAGCGATGCAATCGCTGTACGAGCTTGATGTGACGGATCATCCACTCGAGGCCACCATTGAGCGTCGGCTGGACGATGAGGCGCTGCCGGAAGATGCGGCCGAGTTTGCGCGGCGAATCGTGCGCGGTGCATGGGAGCGACGCGAATATCTGGACGGCGTGATCGAACAAGCAGCGCCCAACTGGCCAATCTACCAGATGCCCGCCATCGAAAAGGCAATTTTGCGCCTCGCCATCTGGGAATTGCTGCTTAACGATCAAGATCCCGCGCCGGCAAAAGCCGCGATCAACGAAGCGGTTGAGCTGGCCAAACATTATGGTGGCGACAATTCAGGTCGCTTTGTCAATGGTGTCTTAGGCACCGTCGTCACGCAGCGACAGGCCTAATCAAATCCAACAAGGAGATGCCCCACATGGAAGAGCGTTTGCGGAAACTGATTTCGGAGCAGCTTGGCGTCGAAGACAACAAGATCGTACCCGAAGCGCGGTTTACCGATGATTTGCAGGCCGACTCGCTGGACCTGGTTGAGCTGATCATGTCCTTGGAAGAAGAGTTTGGCGTCGAAATTCCCGATGAGGATGCCGAAAAGATTGTGACGGTCGGCGATGCCATGCAGTATCTGCAGGATCGAGCAAAATAGAAGCTCAGGATCTTAACCCAAAACGCCGCGCTCCTGCGCGGCGTTTTTGTGCTACCGGGAAAGTGTGCTGTGGGTTGGGTTTGATCGAGGGGAGCGCAACAACCGAATTGTCCGCTCCGCCGGCGGCGTCCAGTGGCTTACGCTGCTGCCCCAAGCTGGAGGCTGCATCCATGCGGCTGCGTCTGGGCGTATATGGCAGAGTGTGGATAGGATATGGTAACATGGTGGTATGTTTGGTATAGGCTTTTCTGAGCTCGTGCTTATTTTGATCGTTGCGCTGGTGGTCGTCGGGCCGGAGCGATTGCCGGGCCTTGCGCATCAGCTGGGCACCGTTGTGCGCGATCTGCGGCGCATGTACGCCAATCTCCGCGCCGACCTAGGCCCCGAGTTCGACGATATCGAGCAATCCATCCGCGAGCTGCGTGCGCTCGATCCACGGCAGCAGGTCCGCGATTTCAGCCGCAACTTGTTGGATGACTTGGGCGCCGACGCGCCCGAACTTAAGCAGCTGGCAAACGCGCCCAAGCTGAGTCTTGAGCAGTTGGGCCGCGATGTGTTGCAGGACGATCTGCTCGACAAGCCACTGGCGGAAACGCGCGCTCCCGAAGCTGCGGTCCTTGCGGAAACGCGCAGCGCAGAAATTCCGGCTCAGGCTGCGAATAGCGCCGCGCCGGTGGTACCAGTGGCGCCTACCAATGGCGTTGCCGACGAGGCTGCCAATCCGGCACCTGCAGTCGCCGCCGAATCAGTTCCGGCGGTTGCCACGAATGGCGCCGGGTCCAACGAACCGGACAGGCGGGCAGCCGAAACCTCGTGGCATTACGAATAATGAAGTGAACTTCATGCAAACTACCCAAACACCACCCGTGCCGGTCGCGCCTCCCGAAGATCCCGCGGCGATGTCGTGGCTTGAGCATCTGATCGAGCTGCGCAATCGCCTGGTCAAAGCATCTTTAGCGCTGGCCGTTGGCCTTGTCGTCGGATTTATCCTGGTACGCTACGACCAATACCGTTTCATTGAGTTCATTAGAAATGAGCAAACGCCACCGGGGACGGGACTTCAAGCCGTCGCGCCGGCCGAAGTGTTTACCAACGCGATTAAGGTGGCGTTAGGCATTGGTATTTCCCTCGCGATGCCGGTCATCATCTACCAATTGTTGGCGTTTATCGTGCCTGGCTTAACGACACGTGAGCGTAAGATTATTTTCACCGCGCTGCCGTTTATTATGCTCTGCTTTCTTGCCGGTCTGGTGTTTGGCTGGTACATCACCGTTCCCGCGGCGCTTAACTTTCTGCTGTTGGAAGGGGCGGGACGATTTCGCATCGAGCCCACGGTCGAATCTTTCTTGTCACTGTTTACACGCTTGATGCTGCTGAACGGCGTGCTGTTCGAGATGCCGGTGCTGGTGTACTCGTTAATCTGGCTGGGAGCGGTAGAGCGCAAAACGCTAACGAAATATCGCCGCTACGCCATCCTGATTATCACGATCATCGCGGCGATTGTGACGCCTACCGCCGATCCCGTGAATTTAGCGCTTGTCGCCGTGCCGATGTATTTGCTGTATGAGTTTGGCCTGCTGTTGGCGTTGTTTGCGCCGCGCAAGAAAACCGTGGTGGCCGGCTCCTAGCTCGGCCCCGTAAATGTACTCGCTGCAAGGCGCGCGGTATGTAGCGCCAGCCTGGAGGCTTTGCTCCAAGCTGGCGTTTCATGATCAGCAAGGCACGTTCGCTACTGCCCGGTTTAGCGCAGCTTGATCCTGCCGGATATCGCGCCGGATTGATTGCTTTCCACCCAAAATAAGGCTTGGGCGTTCGTTGGAACCTCGTAGGCAACTTTGAAAACACTCCCGTTCGTGTTGAACACGGGCTGATCCAGCTGCTTCGCGTGCATCAAGTCGTCGGCACAACACGCAAATGTTTGTCCTGTGTCGTCCATGATGCGGGTGGAAGCTTTGATGTTGTTTAGCAGACGTGTCACATCTGCCCGCGTGCCGCCCGTTGTTTTATAGGTGATGATCAGGAATTCGTGGCTGGCTTCGGGCTTTACCATACTGGTGCCCTGCTCAAATTCCAGATCTGCCACGATGACCGCGATGCTTTGTGAGAGTGTCCGATCAACTCGGCCTGTACTCCTAGCGCCGACGGGTAGCGGCGTGGGCGGCGCAGCGGCGGTCTGCTCAAGGCCACTGTTAATTTGCTCGAATGTGCTTTCGACTCGGCGTCCCAGGAGCGAAAGTACGCCGATCAAGATGATGGCGCCAGATACCATCACCAGACAGCCGCCTCCGACGACTGACCCAAGAATGACCCATAGCTTGCGGTTGGATGTGGGCGGGGCTGGCACGTTGTGCGGCTGGAAAGGAGCTGTGCCGGATGGAGGGTTTGGTTGGACGTTGGACATGAATGCTCCGGATGAGGAGGCATGGCGCGCGAGGTCGGTACCATGCCAATGGTTGAAAGAAGGCTGTTGTCGGCTTTTGCGTTGATATCCGTCAACCCTGAACGCGTATGGTGCCGCAGCTAGCGCGCCGCGACGGGAACGCACACGCGATCAAAGCAGGGTGCTGTGGATACTGGACCGCTGTTCCTGCAACAGCTCGGCGTCGTGTGTGCTTGAGCATACTGATTTCAGGCAGGTGCTGCAATTGGCAGGAGTTGGCCGATTGTGTGGGTATGGGCGTGTAAAGAGTACTATCGGCCCATAGCCTGAAGTTTGGCGCATGGCGTACGTTCATGGCACGATTGTTGGCACGAACTGCGCAGTGTCTGCTAGAATAGATCAGCCTAGCCCTTTGCGGTATGGTTGAACTTGCAGGAAGTGTTGCCCCATGCCGAAAAAGAATAAACGCAAACTAGTTGCTCGAGAAGAATTTCCTAAACTACCGCCGCTGGGCGCGGATCGCTACCTGAATCGTGAGCTCAGCTGGCTCCAGTTCAACCGTCGTGTGCTCGGCGAAGCCCTGGAAACTCGTCATCCACTCCTGGAGCGTGTCAAATTCATGGCGATCTTCTCGTCCAACCTGGATGAGTTTTTCATGGTGCGGGTAGCAGGCATTCGCGAACAGATCGATGCGGGCGTGATCGAGCCATCGCCGGATGGGCTATCGCCGCAGGAGCAGATGGCGCAGATCAAGCCGGTCGTCGAGCAGCTGACTGAGCTGCAGCGGCGCTGCTGGGAAACGGATTTGCTGCCGCAGCTGCGGGCTAACGGCATCATGGTGTGCAACTATGACGAGCTGGATCCCACGCACCGTGAAGCTGGGCGTAAGCTTTTTTATCAAGAAATCTTTCCGGTGCTCACGCCGCTGGCCTTTGATCCGGGCCATCCGTTTCCGCATATCTCCAATCTTAGCCTCAGCCTGGCGGTGGTGATTGCGGATCGCCACCAAGGCGAGCGGTTCGCCCGTGTCAAGGTGCCGGAAGTGTTGCCCCGGCTGATGCAGTTGCCGGCGAATGACGGTACGCAGGTCTTTGTGTGGCTGGAGCAGCTGATTGCGGCACATGTTGGCGCGCTGTTTCCGGGTATGCCGGTGGCGGAGACCTATCCGTTCCGGGTAACGCGCAACGGCGATGTTGATCTGCAGGAGGAAGAAGCGGCGGATTTGCTCCGTACGATCGAGCACGGGATTCGCCAGCGCCAATTTGGGCGAGTGGTGCGGCTTACGGTCGATCAGTCAATGCCGCAGCATGTGCTGGACATCTTGATGGAAAACATGGAGGTCGCGCCCGACGACTTGTACCGCGTGACCGGTCCGCTTGGCTTGTCACAGCTGATGCAGCTGTATAACATCGACCGGCCCGATCTCAAGGATGCGCCATTTGTGCCGCATGTGCCGGAGGTGCTGGAAGATGCGGTCGATCCCTTTGCGGCCATCCACAGCGGCGACATTTTGCTGCATCATCCCTTTGACTCGTTTATGCCGGTTGTCGATCTGATCCAGGCTGCGGCCGAAGATCCACAGGTGCTGGCGATCAAACAAACGCTGTACCGGGTCGGCCGCAATACGCCGCTGGTCGAGGCATTGATTCGGGCACGTGAAAACGGCAAACAGGTGACGGTGCTGATGGAGCTTAAAGCCCGCTTCGACGAGGAAAACAATATCGAGTGGGCCAAGCAGCTTGAAAGTGTGGGCGTTCACGTGGTGTACGGCCTGGTCGGTCTGAAGACGCATTGCAAAATCGCCCTGATCGTGCGCAAAGAGCGGGACGGGATCAGACGCTATGTCCATCTCAGCACCGGTAACTATAATGTGGCTACCGCGCACTTGTACACCGACCTCGGTTTGCTGACCGTAAATCCTGACTTTGGCGCGGATGCGTCGGATGTGTTCAATTATCTCACCGGCTACTCCGCGCAGCGGTCGTATCGCCAGTTTTTGGTCGCGCCCGTTAACGCACGGCAGGCGCTCCAAGGGCTGATCGAGCGCGAAATACAGCGGCACAAAGAGCAGGGCAATGGCCAGCTGATCTTGAAGATGAACACGCTGACCGATCCGCAGATGATTGAAGCGCTGTACACAGCCAGCAAAGCGGGCGTACAGATCGACCTGATCATTCGCGGTGTATGCTGCTTACGGCCCGGAGTTCCGGGTATCTCGGAGCGTATTCGGGTCCGCTCCGTCATCGGGCGGTTCCTTGAGCATAGCCGAATCTACTATTTCCATAACGGTGGCAAGCGCGAGGTATACCTTGGCTCAGCCGACCTGATGAGTCGCAATCTTAACCGGCGGGTGGAAGTGCTGTTTCCGGTGCATCAGGCCGATCTGGTGCAGCGCCTGCGCGATGAGATTTTGGAAAGCTACCTGCATGATACCGTGAACGCTCATGAGCTGCGGCCTGACGGCACCTATGTGCGGCCATCCGGCGATATGCCCATGTGTGATACCCAAGTCATGCTGTTGAAGGGCGCCGGGAAAAAGTCGGTGCGCGTCGGGTAGTCCGTTTGAACAGCACCGCCGGGAGTTATGACTCGGCGGGAGGAGGCGCAGCGCCGGGATATGCTGCCCTAGCTGCCAGGTGAGCCGACCGAGCCGCCGAAGATTTTCGTGTGGCCCGGCCGGCTGCTTGAGTCAGGGTTAGGAGTCGAGCTGACGCAGCATCTCGTCCGGCTCGGTTGTGGGCAGGTTACATACAAATGAGCGACACACATACGCCGTTGCTTTGCCGTCACGCAGGGGCCGTTCCCGTAGCAGCGGAACAAGCTCGGCGGCCGCTGTATCGTCTGGATGAGCCGCCGCCACAATCACATTCGGCAGCCAACGGGTATCCAGCGCATCGATCAGACGCTGGGTTGCCGCATCCCGCGGCTCGCCCATGATCGCCACCTCACGCGGTACCGCCAGCGCAAAATCAAGAGCGTTGAGCATGGTCGCGAAGGCGCTGGGATACTGCTGTAGTGCGCTTGTCACGAGCTCGATCGTTGCACGCGCTCGTCGGTCGTACTCGGGCTCGCCCAACAGCGCGCCGAGCTGCAGCAGCACATGGGCTGCAACGGCATTGCCCGAAGGAACTGCCTCGTCAAACAAATCCTTTGGCCGCGCAATTAATGTCTCGTGCTCGTCGCTGGTTTGGAAAAAGCCGCCCTGTTCCTGATCCCAGAAGTGCGCAAGCATATGCTCGGCAAGATCGCGGGCCGCCTGGAGCCACCGCAGCTCAAAAGTTGCCCGATACAGCGTGAGCAGACCCTCGGCATAGAGTGCATAATCACTCAAGAATGCTTCGACTTTGGCCTGGCCATCCTTGTAGCTGTGCCGTAGCCGACCATTGACCCGCATGGCAGTCAGGACGAATTCGGCGTTGTGCTGGGCACTTTCCAAATAGTCCTGGCGATCAAGGACACGCCCGGCATCCGCCATGGCGGCCAGCATCAGGCCGTTCCAGTTCGTCAGCACCTTGTCGTCACGCTGGGGGTGAACCCGCTGCTCGCGCAGCGCAAAGAGCGTACGCTTGCCCCGCTCCACCACTTCCCGCAGCCGCTCCACCGGCTGTCCGGTCACACGGGCAATATCTTCAATCGGTCGCGGCAGATGCAAAATATTGGTGTGCTCCCAATTGCCCCGTGTAGTCACATCGTAGATCTGGGCGAACAGATTAGCGTCCTCGCCCAGCGCCTGGCGTACCTCGGCTGCCGTCCAGACAAAGAACTTGCCTTCGACGCCTTCGCTGTCCGCATCCTGCGCCGCGTAATAGCCGCCTTCCGGAGCCGTCATCTCGCGCATGATATAGTCCAGCGTTTCTTCCACGATCCGGCGGTATTCCGTGTTTCCGGTCAATTGATATGCGTGGAGATAGGTGCGCGCCAGCTGGCCGTTGTCATACAGCATCTTCTCGAAGTGGGGCACCAGCCATTTCTCGTCGACGCTATACCGGTGAAAGCCGCCGCCGAGCTGATCGTACATGCCGCCATGAGCCATGCGGAGCAGGGTGTACTCCGCCTGCTGCCGGACGGTTTCGTCGCCTTTGCGCTGATATTGACGTAACAGAAAATCGATCGTCTGCGGCGCCGGAAACTTGGGCGCCTTGCCCCAGCCACCGTAACGCGGATCGAACCGCTGCTGAATGGAACTGGCAGCCTGGTCGAGCAACCGCTCGTTGAGCCCTCCGGCTCCCGCCTTCAGCTGCTCGGCCGTCACCAGATGCTCGGTCAGCTCCCGCGCACTGGTCAGCACATCGTCGCGGCGATTACGCCAGGTGTCGGACATTGCGCTTAAGAGCTGCTGGAAGCTGGGCATGCCATAGCGCGGCTCCGGCGGAAAGTAGGTGCCGCCATAGAACGGCTCGCCCTGCGGCGTCAAAAAGACGGTCATCGGCCAGCCGCCGTGCTGTGTCATCGCCTGCACTGCCTGCATATAGATCGCGTCGATGTCTGGCCGCTCCTCACGGTCAACCTTGATGTTGACAAAATGCTCATTCATGAGTGCGGCGGTATCCTCGTCTTCGAAGCTTTCGCGCTCCATGACGTGGCACCAGTGACACGCCGAGTAGCCTACACTCAGCAAGATCGGCTTATCCTCGGCGCGGGCTCGCTCAAGCGCTTCGGACCCCCACGGATACCAATCGACGGGGTTGTGGGCGTGCTGCAGCAGGTAGGGGCTGGTCTCGTCAATGAGCCGGTTGGTGTGGGCATGCTGCGTCATGTATCTGTCCTCGCTGTCTGACTCGGATCGCTCAGATGAAACCAAGCCCGTGCAGCAGGATTCGGTCCAGCACAGTGATGGGAATAGCTCGAGCCGCATCCTGTTGGGAGTGGCGCGGCGGAAAAGAGGGAACGGGGCAGGTTCAAGGCGCGTTTGCACAGAGCGCGTTGGCAGGCTTTTGTTCAAGGGCGCAGGCAGTGAAAGGTGGATGTGCAGGGGAGGTGGGATCGCTGAGCCGTGTGCGACATTCACTCGTCGCTGAACAACCGGCTAAAGGTGTCGCGCAGCTTCTCCATGCCCAGCCTCAGGCGCGTGTGCACCGTGCCCAACGGCACGGCCAGCTTGTCTGCCACTTCCCGGCGGCTGAGACCGTTCCAATAAATCAGCTCGATCGCCTCGCGTTGGGCTGCGGGCAGACTGCGGAGGGATTTATGCACTTCGTCACGCAGCAGCGCATCGTCCAGCGCTGGATCACCCGAAGCCAGATAGTGCAGATCGTCAACCGAAACCTCGTTGCGCTGCGCCTTGCTTCTGCGGCTGCGCAGCTCGTCGATCGCGCGATGGTGCGTGATTGTGAGCAGCCACGTTGCTAAACTCCCCTGCGCTGATTGGTAACGGTCGCTGTTGTTCCAACAGCGGAGAAAAACGTCTTGGGTAATTTCTTCGGCGGTTCCCGGATCTTGCACAATGCGCACTGACAAGCTGTACACAAGCCGGCCATAACGATCATATAGTTGAGCCAAGCCGGCTGGGGAACGTTGTTGTAGCAGCAGCATCAGGGCTGCATCGTCCATCGTCGGCGGCGGCACTGCCGTCAGATCATCCACGGCTGTTCCTTCTGGCTCAGCGTTATTCTCGGCTCGGAGCATCTTAGACGTGTATCAGAACGGCTTTTTGCATGATACGCAGCATAATCGGCAGCGGCAATGCTGTCAACGCAGCAGGGTGGCACTCCGGTATTTAATCGAAGAGCGCGTTACACGTCGAGGCGGCGCAGGCGGCTCGCTCCCAACAGCAGCGGTAACCAGAGCGCAAGCCCCGTAAGCAGCACTGCCGCACCCCAACCGGCTGCGTAGAGCCACGCGCCCAAGCGTGGCCCCAGAAAGGTTGGCCCAGCCACGCAGCCGAGCATCAGGGCGGTGTAGATAAAGTACAGCAACGCGCCGATGCAGCCTGCGCGGGCGCTCGTCATCTTCTTAGGCTGCTGCCAGTCAAAGCGCGGAAATGCCGCTCCGAAACCAGCCGTAATCCCGGCCACCCCCACGCCCGTCAGCAGGAACAAGAGCCAGTCCTGCAGCAGCTGCCCCGGCGACGGTCGCTGCAGCAGCCCAATGAGTGCGACAAACAGGGTGCCGACAACTCCAAAGGGCAGCCATGCGATCAGCCACTTAGCCCAAAGCGTCGTCCACGGATCGATCGGCGCTAGATGGAGCAGCCAGTAGTTCTTGCCTTCGCGGCTGAGGCCGGTCAATCCGAGATGGCTGGCGATCAGCATGCACACAAAGATGCCGGTGGCAACCAGGCCGTAATCCACTACGGTTGGCGACGAGCCAAGGTCGCTGCTGGTAAAGTCCGTGTCGGTGAGTATGCGCCAAACCCAAAAGGCCGCAATGGCCAGCGGAAACAACAGCTGCGACAGCTGCTGCAGGTCGCGCGGCAAGATCCGAAGGTCTTTGCGGATGATCGCACCAATCGGTCCGCGAAACAACCCTGCGCCACTGGCGCTCACACGTCGTCGGCGCACACGTCCGCCCTGCGTTCCGGCCATGCTCACAACACCGTGGTAATACAGCCGTTCGGCTAAAATGATGCAGACCACGAACAGTCCGACTGTTGCCAGCCCATATCCAAGCCCAAACACAAGCACCTGTTGCAGGTCGCCTTGGCCGGCCGCGATCAGCAGCCGCGCGCCCCACGATGTCGGCAAAAACGGAAGATCAAAGCGCAGCAGCTGTTCGGCCGTTGTGGGCGTTACCAGGTTGCGCGCCACCCGATTCAGCGACTGCGAACCGATATACACAACCAGCCCAAACAAGCCGCCGATCACGGTCAGAACATCCCGCAGGCGCTTGGCCGGGATGACGCGTACCAGGAGCATGGTGAGCAACGTGCCGACGCTAACGGGCAAGAACGGTAAAAACAGCAGCACAACCACCAGCGCCACAAAAAAGCCCCAGCCATAGCCCAGCGCCTGGCCGTAGCCGAACAAGGCGGGCGCAAGCAGCACGAAGAGGATTGTATAGGTGGGAACCAGGCCTTCAAGAAAGCGTGCTAAAAATACGGACCGAACAGGTACCGGCGTCACCAGGAGCGACTCGAGATCGCGCGCGAGATACAACGTGGATAAGGCGAACGAAACGCTGCTGAGCAGCATGGGTATGGCAAACGATGTGAGCGTCAGGCTTGGCACAGCAGCAAAAATTCGGTCGAGGCTGCCGATCTGCGCAAACAGATCGCGAGTTGCTTCGCGTGCGGCTAGGATGCGCAGTCCACGCACCACAAAGCCGCTGAAGCGGTATAGACCGTACGACACGCCGATCATCAGCACCAGCAGGAGCACGGTCAATATTTTGCGGACAATTTTGCCGCGCCAAAATGTGTTACGCGCCACCTGGGCGCGCGCGCGCAAGATGGTCCATGTCCCGCCGAGCACGGATGGAGTTCCTGGGTTTGAAGTGTTGGAGCGCATAGCAGCAGATGGAGGTTCGCAGCGCACAGCCAAAAGTCAGGATGCGCCAACTTCTGGCTTGTACCCTTCGACCACTAGGCAAGCACTTCGGCGATCTCGGCGTACTCTGCTCCGCCGGTGAGCGACAAGAAAATATCTTCCAATGACTGGCCGGTGCTGCCTTGGCGCAGCTCGTTGAGCGATCCCGCGGCGATCACCCGCCCCCCCGCAATAATGGCAACCCGGTCACACAGCCGCTCGGCGATCTCCAGAATATGCGTTGTCAAAAAGACCGCCGTGCCGCGCGCGGCGAGCTGACGCAAAATATCCTTGATCAGCCGGGCGCTGCGCGGATCAAGTCCGACGGTGGGCTCATCCAAAAAAAGCACTTTGGGATCGTGCAACAGCGCCCCGGCGAGCGCGGTCTTTTGGCGCATTCCATGCGAGAAGCCGCCCAGCAGCTCGTCCGCATGGTCTTGCAAATCGAACAGTCGGAGAAGCTCGGTGCCGCGGCGTTCCACATGTGCTGGTGGAATGCGGTACAGCCCGCCGACAAACTGAAAAAACTCACGTGCGGTCAGCTTGTCAGGCAGCGCCGGTTCGTCGGGCACGTAGCCTAGCAGCGCTTTGGCCGGAATAGGATGAGCATGAATATCGTGCGTGCCGATAAACGCATTGCCGCTGCTTGGACGCAGCAGCCCGATCAACATTTTAATGGTTGTGGTTTTACCCGCGCCGTTCGGGCCGAGAAAGCCAAAAATCTCGCCACCGTAGACGTTGAGATCCACACCTGCCACCGCGACCTTGCCGTTAAACTCTTTCCGTAGGCCTTGTGCCGTGATTAACGGCTGCCCGGTGCCATTGGTCATGCACTGCTCCGCTCACAAGGATCGATCATTGTTCCAATTGTAGCACGGGCTTGTGCGGAGCTCGTTTGGTTTAAAGACAGGCTTGCTGGTTCGGTTTATTCATGGAGTCAGGGATGCTCATGCCGGGGGAACTGAACGCCGTAGTCGCCATTGGCGGGCGACGTTGCGCATGACACCATGCTCGGGCGCGCAAAGGAGCGTGATACCAAAAACGGCGCCACACACCAGTACAATCGTTGGACCGGTCGGAACATTGCGCCAATACGAGATATACAGGCCGACAATGCCCGAACTGACAGCTACGACCATCGCCACTCCGATCATGGGCCCGATCCGCCGGGTGAGCAGGCGGGCTGTTGTGGCCGGTGCCAGCAGCAGTGCAAGCACCAGCAGGTTGCCCACCGTTTGAAAGGCGGTTGTGAGAGCCAGGGCCAGCAGCACCAGCAGCAATCCGTCCCACACCACCACCGAACGACCTTGGGCTAGTGCAAGCGCCGGATCGAAGGCAACTAACACCAGCTCTTTGAAAAAAACGCCGATGATTACCAGTGCCACGACCACAACACCAGCGGTCAGCGCCAGGTCAAAGGGAGCAATCCCAAGGACGTTGCCGAGCAACATTGTGGCGAGGTCGCGGACACCCGTGCGGGCGAAGTTCAGCAGCACGATGCCGAGCGCAAACGAGGCCGAAAAGAGTACGCCAATGGCGGTGTCTTCGCCAATCCTCTGTTGGCGGCCAAGCACGCCGATCAGCCAGGCCACCAGGAGCGCGACCAGCAGTGCGCCGCCCAGCAAGCTGCCGCCCAGCAAAAACGAGAGCACCACCCCCACGAAGATCGCGTGGCGCATCGCTTCGCCCACAAACGCCAGCCCGCGCAGCACCACAAAGGTGCCGATTAGTGCGCACAGCAGGCCTACCAGCACAACCGCCACCAGCGCGTTCTGCATGAATGGCTGTTGTAACGGCAGCAGAAAGGTCGCGGGATCAAACAGACCGCTCACTGCGCACCTCGTCGCTGCCAGCGGTCGCGGCCGGCCTGCACCAGCAGCGTAAAAAAGAAAACGAGGCAGGCGCACAGCACGATCGCGCCGCCGGATGCGATGTTGGCGTAGTATGAGATGTACACGCCGCTCACTGTGGCCAAGGCCCCGATCACGGCCGCCACGCCCATGATCGCCGGCAGCGGCTTCGCAACCAGCCGGGCCGTTGCCGCCGGCACAACCAGCAGCGCGACCACCAGGACGTTGCCCACGGTTTGCAGCGCGGCCACGATTGTGACTCCCAGCAGAACAAAGAGCAACGCGTTGGTGAGTGGGACATTCCGCCCCAACGCCGCCGCAAGCGCGGGATCGAACGAGACAAGCACCAGCTCTTTGTACATCACCCCGACGATCAACAAGACCACCGCCCCGATACTACCGGTCAGTACCAAATCCTCCGTTCGCACCGCCAGCACATTGCCGATCAACAGCTCACTTAATGCGGCGCTAGCCGAGCGGCTTTGCTGCAACAGCAACGCGCCAAATGCAAACATGACCGTGTAGAAAATACCAATCGCCGTGCTTTCCCGGATTTGCCGGCTGCGACTCACCAAGCTAATCCCGATCGTGGTCAGCACGCCCGCGACAAGTCCGCCGGCAAGCAGGTTGAAGTTGAGCAGGTAGGCGATCACTACACCAGGAAACACGGCATGACCGAGCGCGTCGCCCAGAAAGGCCAGGCCGCGAGTCACCACAAAGGCGCCCATCACCCCACAAAGAATGGCGACGATCAGTGCAGCCAGCAGGCCGCGCTGTACCAGGTGGAGGCGCAAGGGCTCAAGATAGGTTTGCAGCTCAAACAGGTTGGGCATAGGCTATAATCGGCGGGCTTGCTTGCAGGCAAGCAACGTTCTTTGGAGGTAAAGGTGATGGTTACTGCCGAATCACGAGCGTCTGGTGCTCGCCCACCACAGCCACATTCGAGCCAAAGGTAGAGTGCAGCACCGGCCCGGTAAACACCTGATCCACGGGTCCAAACGCAACCACCCGTCGATTGAATGCGACGAGCTGGTCACAGTTCTGCTCGACCGAATGCAGATCATGCGTCGACAAAAATACGGTCCGGCCCAACCTCCGTTGGGCGCACAGCAGATCAAAAATAACGCTCTGGGTTGTGGTGTCGATGCCGTTGAACGGCTCGTCGAGCAGTAACAGATCGGCCTCTTGAACCAATGCCCGCGCCAAAAAGACGCGCTGCTGCTGGCCCCCGGACAGCTCCCCGATCTGACACGAACGGCGTTTGACCAGTCGTACCTGCTCCAAGGCATGCAAGGCGAGCTCCCGGTCGTGGCTACCGGGACGACGCCAAAGCCCGAGCCGGCCATACCGTCCCATCAGCACGACATCCAGCACGCTGAGGGGAAAGCTCCAGTCCACATCGCCACGCTGGGGTACATACGCCACCCGCTGACGAACCGCGTTGATCGGCTGGCCAAGCACCCGCACCTGGCCTTTGAGCACCCGCTGCGCGCCCACAATGGCTTTCAACAACGTTGTTTTGCCGGCGCCATTCGGCCCGATCAAGCCGATGATCTGCGCCGGTGGCAGTGTCAGGGAAACATCGTCGATTACAACCTGCGCGCCGTACGCCACGGTGATGTGCTCGACGCTAACGGCGGGCTGGGTGTGGTTTGGAGCTGATGCAGTTGCGGCAGTTGACATAGCATGCACACGATCAATAGACTGAATCTTTTTGATATTTTGTATCACTACACTATACGGTACATCAAGTTTTGCGTCAAATACAGGTGCCGCAGGGCGTTAAGAATGATCATTGGAAGTTTTTGAAAATGAGATATGCTTTCAAGAGATATGTGCCTCATCGGCTAGCCGTGGTACAATAAATCCAGCTAGATCCCGCGCACCAAAGGATAGATTGTGGGTTGGACCGAACGCGTTGTTGCACATCTGGCCGACGAAGGGCATCGTTTGACGGGACCGCGCCGCGCCATTCTTGATTATATTTTGCGGTACTCCGTTCCTTTCACTTCGGAGGAATTGATTGCCGATCTCCAGAAGGCCGGTGTGCATGTCGGCCGTGCCACCGTGTACCGCACGCTGGAATTACTCCACAACTACCAGTGGCTAAGTCTGGTCCATCGGCCGGAAGGAGAGCATGGCTATGTGGTAGCCGAGCCGGGGCATCAACATCATCTGGTGTGCCGGCGCTGCGGCATGGTGACGGCATTTCAGGGCTGCGAGATCGAAAGCTTGCTGGGTGGACTGGCCGAGCGGCTCAACTTTCGGATCGAAGGCCACTGGCTGGAAGCTTTTGGCGTGTGCCGCGGCTGTCAACGCGCCAACAACGAGCGCGTCTAAGCGTACACTGTCCGCTCGATGAGCCCCCGCGATCAGCGTGTCAGCCTTGTTTTCTCGCCTACTCCTTCATCGACTAACCACTTGGCGTAGCTGATCGAGCTGTGCATGCAGCGCACTCCGGTCGGTGGTTGCACTCAGGGTGGCAGACAGCCGCTCCCCGACGATGCGTTCAAGCTGGCCCACCTCCTGGTCGAGCCGTTGAAGCAGGTGTGTCCGGTCGCTGTCGGACGCACTAAACAAGCCCCAGTACACCTCATCCTGCACATTGCGCAGATCGTTGCGGTAGCTTTGCAGCCAGCGCGCGTCTTCAGAGCCGGGTGGCAAATGCCGTTGGATTTCCGCCAGCCGCTCGCCAAGCGCTTGCAGCGCCTCGAACGGTGCCGTCGCGGTGATTTGATGCAGTCGGGGCGGCCGCGGTGCCGTTGCTTGCATGGGCTGCCGCACACCAGCAGCTCGTGCCCGCTCACGTGAAACAAGAGCTGCCGCCACAACGAGCAGCACAATCAGCAGCAACATGCTGGTCAAACACCAGGGATTTTCCAACACTGCCAACAAGCGCATAGCTCCTCCTTTCGCGACAAGTTGCGCGTGCTATAATCGAGGTACAGCCAGCGGTTGTGCGCCATCACGAGTGTGCGGTGGCTTTAACCGTGCTGCTGAAGATCATACGCTAAACAGCCGTGCCAGGTCACGGCTCAGGAGGATAACGTGGATTACGGATTTGCCACGCGAGCCATTCATGCCGGCCAGGAGCCTGACCCCGAAACCGGCAGCGTGATTGTTCCGATCTATCAAACCTCAACCTATGCCCAGTCTGAGGTTGGCGTGCATAAGGGCTACGAGTACTCGCGCACCGATAATCCAACTCGTACCGCCTTGCACGCCTGTTTAGCGGCCCTGGAAGGCGGCACCTACGCGCTCGCCTTTGCGTCCGGTCTGGGCGCCACCACCACCTTGATGCTGATGCTCAAGGCAGGCGATCATGTGATCGTGGGCGACGATGTGTATGGCGGTACCTATCGCTTGTTCCAGCGGGTCATGACCGAGTTTGGACTTGTCTTTGATTTTGTGGATATGGCCAACCCGGACGAGGTCCGCGCGGCACTGCGGCCGGAAACACGCATGGTTTGGCTGGAAACGCCGACCAATCCGCTGGTGAAGCTGGCCGATATTCGGGCGATCAGCGCACTTGCCCGCCAACACGGCGCGCTTACCGTGGTCGACAATACGTTTGCCTCGCCATATGGCCAGCAGCCGCTCGCGCTTGGCGCGGACATTGTGCTGCATTCCACCACCAAGTATCTTGGCGGCCATTCCGATGTTGTCGGCGGCGCCATTATTACCTCCCATGAGCAGGCCTACGAACGCCTGAAGTTTCTGCAAAATGCGGCCGGCGCGGTTCCAGGTGCGTTCGACTCATGGTTGGTGCTGCGGGGCGTGAAGACATTGGCCGTGCGTATGCGCGAGCACGAGCGCAATGCGTTTGAAGTCGCGCGGTTCTTGGAGCAGCATCCAGCCGTGGAGCGTGTGATCTATCCCGGCCTGCCCAGCCACCCGCAGTACGAGCTGGCACGGCAGCAGATGCAGTGCTTTGGCGGCATGATCTCGCTGATTTTGTGCGGCGGCGAGGCAGCCGGGCGTGAGATGGTGCGACGCACCAAGCTGTTTACCCTTGCCGAAAGCCTGGGCGGCGTTGAAAGCCTGATCGAGATGCCAGCGGCGATGACCCATGCGAGTGTTACCGGCTCCAAGCTGGAAGTGCCAGCCGGTCTGGTGCGTTTGTCGGTCGGCATCGAGGATGTGGCTGATCTGCTCACCGATCTCAAGCAAGCGTTGGCGGATGCGCCCACACGCGCTGTGGGTCAGGAAGCGCTCGTGGCTAATCATTCGGAAGCGTAAAAGGAGCAGGCCGTGCGGCGAGCCAAGCTAGGGATCGTTAGCGTGGGGTTGTGGCTGCTGCTGGCGCTGCCGGCTTTGGCGCAGGACGGCAGCGTACGTGTGCTGGATCCGGATGGCGTGCTGGGCGCTGGGGATAGCGCGGTGCGCGCGGCTGCGGAGCGGCTGGCCAACGAAGGCGCCGAGGTGATTGTGATTGCCGCAGGTAGTTCGGCTGGCACCACGCCAGCCAGCGCCGATCAATTTCTGGATACGGTTCTGTCCCAAAACAACCTGGCGCCCAGCCGCACACAGCTTAAGCCCAGCCAGATCGTCTTTTTTGTGGCGCGCGATGCTCGGCAAACCAGCTTGCGCTTTGGGCAGCGCTGGATCTCGACGTTGCAGTCTGTTGAGGCCAGGATTCAAAGCGAGCAGATGAATCCGCGCTTTGCCGATGGTGATATTGCCGGTGGTTTGGCGGCTGGCCTAGACGCCGTGCGCACAACGATCAATCCTCCCAATACCGCGCTCTATGTTATTGGTGGTGTGCTGGCCACAACCGCAGTGGGTGCGGTCGCCGTGCCCGTGTTGCGCAAGCGCCGGGCAGCAGCCGAAACATTGGCCGGAGTCCGGGAACGAGCCGCCCAGGCACGCCGCGCTGCCGGTGTTGCCATCGCCGACCTTGGCCAGCTGGTCCGAAACGCGGAGGACAAGGCGCAGTATGATCGCATCAGCTATGCCACGGCCGATGTCGAGCGCCTCCAAACCCTGCAGGGCAACGGGCTTCAGCTCTTCCAGCACGCCCAAGCCGCGTTTGATGCGGCCGAGGAGCTCGAGAATGCCAAAGCCGCCCCGGAAGTGAACGACTACGAGGCGATCATCGCGCAATACAATCAGGCGCGGGATGTCGCCGCGCAGGCAACGGTCGCTATCCGCGAGGCCGAGCAGCTACGGTCCGCGCTTGACGCGCGAGGCACGCCGAGTACCGGGGGGACAACCCGTCTCAATCAATAGATCGAGCCTGCTAGGGCTGTTTAGAGCATACAGAAGGCCTGAAGTTCATGCCGCTACCCGTTGACGAGCGGGCAGCGGCATGGTACGATCTTGACGCCTTTCCTGGTTCGCAGCTTGTTTCAAGGTGATAATGCGCGCGCTCCATATACTTCGCTACCTGGCCCTGCTTATCGCCCTGTGCACGCTTGTGCCTGTTCAAGTGGCGGTAGCGCAAACGTCGCCATCGCGCCTCAACGTCCAGGCCTTTCTGGACCGTCAGCCGGGCGTGCTCAAAACCTACAAGCAAGGCAAAACCACGGCCGCCCAGGCGATTGAAGGATATGCCTCGTATTACAGCCTTAATCCACGCATCCTGCTGACGCTGCTTGAGCTCGAACCCAAGCTGCTGACGAATCCCAAGCCGGCGTCGGAAACCATTACCCGTCCGTTCGGCGCGGTTGGCCCTGAAGGGTTTGCCCAACAGGTTGAGTGGGCCGTGCGTGAGATCCGCGCCGGATTTGGCCCCTACTCCGAGCCGCCTGTGCTGCACTTTAGAGATGGCGGGACCGCCACGCTGGATACCAAGCAGGAGCCTGCGGTGCTGGCCGTAAAGCGCTTTTTAGGCGCCGGTCATACCGAAGCTGAATGGCGCGCTCTGGTTGACGGCTACGCGCCCTTGTATCTAAAGCTTTGGGGCAAGGAGCCGAGCGCGCCAACGCCGACTCCCGCCGCAGCAGAGCCATTCTTGAAGCTCCCCTGGCCGGCCGGCACTGAGGTTCTTCATTCCTCGTATTTCGATCATGTGTATCCCACGGTCGATCGGTTTGGTGACGACAACTCGTTCATTGTTGATTACCTTGGCCGCGGCAACTTGTCGTACAACACACACGATGGCCACGACTATTATTTTCCGGACCTGCCGACCGGTACGCCGATCTTAGCGGCAGCACCCGGGGTCGCTTATGCTTATACCACGCCCGGCAACGGCGTTGTGATTCGGCATGGCGGGGCGTATGCCGGCTATGAGACCGTATATTGGCACCTTGATCAGTTCGCGCATATCTTCCAGGGCAAGATTGGAAATGGCGTGGGCGTCAAGGTCGAGGCCGGTACGCTGCTCGGCACAAGCGGAAAATCGGGCTTTACCGACGGTGGGGCCCACCTGCACTTTGAGGTACGTCACAACGGCAAGCAGGTCGATCCGTATGGCTGGTATGGCCCCGGCTCTGATCCGTGCGCGGCCTGGACGGCTGGCTGCGAGGCGAGCGTTTGGCTGTGGCATGACAGCTTGGCGGGCACGTACGATTTTTCTCGGCCTGATGCTCCCGCTCCCCAAGATCGCGAGCCACCCGTCGGCAGTTTGGCTGTTTCGCCTGATGAGCACCTTGGCCTGCTGGCCCATTTCGACGATACCGTGGTGCCGACCATCGGCAAAGGCTTTCCCCAAATCAATGCTGGGGCGGGCGCCAAGCCCCATTTCGCAGAAGGCATCTTTGGGCAAGGTGTGGAGGTTGCCAATGCGGTCGAGCTGACCTACCCGATCAGCGGCAATCTTGAGCTGGAACGAGGCACCCTGGCCTTGTGGGCCAAGCTACCGGCCCACTATCCCCACAGCAGCACGAATCGCCAATACCTGTTTGCCGCCAGCGCTCATCCAGAGGATGGCAAGGTGTACAGCGACACGCTGGCGCTCCGGCGTGAGCAAACTGATAACGGCGCTGCTTGGAATTTTTGGACGGTCGATGCCGCAGGCCAATCCCACAACCTGTCCGCGCCCGACTCCCTCGCGCCCGCGAGCTGGCATCATTTTGTGGTCACCTGGACGCGCGAGGATAACCACAAAGCGTTGTATATCGATGGCCAACTGGTGGCCCAGGCGAATGACGCCAAGCTGCCGAGCAACGTCGGGGAGCGACTGCAAATTGGCCGCTTTATCACCAGGTTTGGCACGAGTGGGGCAACCTTTGATGAGCTGGCTGTGTTTCGGCGGGTGCTTAGTCGATCTGAAATTGAGCGGCTCGCCCAGCGACAAGATATTTACAGCGCAGCGGCCGGGCCAATCTCCACCAGCCGCGTGGTGACGGAGCGGACGGTGCTGCTGGACGCCAACGCCATTGATGCCCAGGGCGGCATTGTGTCGGTGCAGCTGCGCCGCGATGAGGAGCCATGGTCAGCGCCCCTGACCTACTACGACGACTACCGCTGGACGATCAACGGCGCCGAAGGAGAGCACACCTTTGCGATTCGGTACCGTGACCGCGCCGACAACGAGACGGTGGTTACGACGACGTTGGAGCTGCAGCCGGCGCTCAGCGCTGAGGCTGAGCTGCGCTCGCATAGCGATAGCGCGGCGGTGATCGGCATGCGTGTGCCGGAAGCAGATGCTTTCGCCGGTCAGCCTGGGCAGCGTGACGACTGGCTCCGGCAAAATATCGAGCTTCAGCTGTCCAACGAGCCGGATTTTCGTGACGCTCAGTGGGAGCCGTGGGCTGAACGCCGAGTGTGGAATTGGGAGCCTGGCGCCAAGCGCGTGGTGTATGTGCGCTTTCGCGACGTGGGGGGACGTGTCAGCAGGCCGCAGCAAGTCGGCCCGGATGTGAGTGCTCCGTAGCGACCTCCACAAGAGGCGACCGCAGCTAAAAACAAAACCGTAGAAGTCATTGCTTCGGGCTGACGCTATGCAGCGCGTACACAAAAACATCCCGGCCCAAGGCCTTTGCTTTCAGTCGCCCCTTTCCTTCCGCGCATGGATGACCGAGAACAGATTACCCTCCAAGCCCAAGCGGTCCAGAAGCATCAGCCTCTGGGCTGCTTGCTTTTCAGCGAAACTAGGCGGCCGGGAGGAGCAGCGTAAATGTTGAGCCTTGGCCCCTTTCGCTGTCGACCCCCAGGCGGCCACCCATCAGCTGCACCAGCGGCCGTACGATTGCAAGGCCCAGACCTGTGCCGCCCGCCTCGACTTTGAGCTCACTTTCCGCACGGTAAAAGCGCTCAAAAATTTGTCCAAGCTCTTCAGGCGCCATGCCAATGCCGCTGTCGCGGACGGCGATCTGCACATAGTTCCGCCGCAGCGACAGGCCTGCGCGGCGTTCTTCGGGCACGTTCGCGCCGGTGACCATACGAGCTTCGACCCGGATTTTGCCGTTCTTGGGGGTAAATTTGATGGCGTTTGACAGGATATTATCGAGTACCTGCTGGAGCCGAGCTGCGTCCGCCAATCCTGGCGCCATGTCAGGCGCTACGTCGATCCGTAGCTGGTGCTTGCGGCTTTCTAGTAGCGTCTGCTGGCCGCTTACAGCCTTGTGGATCGCGTCCAAGATGTTGATCGGCCGGAAGTTGAGCTCGACGCTGCCTGACTCGATTTTGGTGATATCGAGCAAATCGTTAATAATCGCCGTCATTCGTTCGGCATTACTCTTGATCGTGTCAAGCAATTGCCGCTGCATCGGCGAAAGGTCGCCCATGGAGCCCATGCCTAAAAGCTGGACGTAGCCCTTAATCACGGTCATGGGCGTGCGCAGCTCGTGGCTGACCGTGCCGATAAACTCGGTCTTGAGCCGGTCCGACTCGATCTCCTTGGTTATATCGCGCAGGATGGCCACGCCGCCCAGAAGCTCGCCACTTTCGGCCAGCACCGGTCCCAGCGCCATATCCACCGAGCGTGGGCCGCTGCGGAACGTCGCCCGAAACTGGCGCGGCTGCCCGTGTTCGTCCAATGGCGCGTCCAATACTTCCTGCAATGGCTCGCGTTCCGGTCCCATCACCTTGAGTGTGCGTAACACATCATGGATGTTCACCATGAACAATTCTTCGATAGGTTGCTCCAAGATCTGCGCGCTCATTGGGTTGGCCAGCATCACCTGGCCGTTGCAATCACAGACCACCACACCATCGGCAATCGATTGCAGAATAGCCTGGCTTTGGCTAGAAGCGGCGCGTTCAGCTTGCACCATGTTGGCTAATGTTCCAGCCTGCTCGCTGATGTAATGGTACAAGTCCGCGTTACGCAGCGCGACTGCTACCTCGTTAGCCACAACCGTCAGGAGGCGATGGTGTTCGATCCTGAAGTAGCCTATGTCGGGGTGAGACAGGATGAGCACGCCCAACAACTCGTCCGAGGTGATCAGCGGTACGGCAAGCAGCGAGCCCCCATGCTTGCCGTCATTGTCCGGCGGGCCCAGCTCAACCCAGCGCGGATCGACCGTTACGTCGTCGATCAGCACGGCTTCGCGCTGCTGTGCGACCCAGCCTGCCACGCCATGGCCAATCGGGAAATGACTGATCTCGGTTGTGGTTGGTCCTAAGGTGGCACGGCGAACGAGCTGCGAGGTTTCGGCGTCGAGCAGCATGACCGAGCCATGGGTGACAGCCATCCGCTGGGCTAACACCTGCAACAGATCGGTGAGCAGTGTGTCGACGTCAAGCGTACTGCTGACCGTACTGGAAATCGAAAAAAGGAGGTCGAGACGGTCGCGCTCGGTGCTCAGCTCTTGCGTGCGGGCTTGGATGCGCTGTTCAAGCTCTGTATTGAGCCGCACGATCTGCTCGTATAAGCGTGCATTTTCCAGGGCGAGGGCCGCCTGGCTGGCCAGCGCTTGGGCAAGTGCAACCTGGTCGGCGGTTAGACGTTCTTGGGCGCCTTGCACCACGATCACCCCCAGTCGAGCGTCGCCGGCAATCAGGGGTAGGGCCAGCAGCGCCGCCTGGGGATCAACCCAGCCGCCATCCAGCGTGGCGGACGGATCTGGGAGCAACCATGGTTGGGCCCGGCGCAGAGCTTCCGGCACCAGGCAGGGCTCGTCCACGGCGTAGCGGACTGTGTGCAAGGGCTGCGGGTAGCCCCAGGCCTGCGCATTGAACAGCTGGTGATCCGCGCATAGCCAAATGGCGCAGCGCTCCGTACCAAGCGCCTGCTGAAGCTCGTGGCCAATCGTGTTAACAAGATCTTGGAGCTTCAGGCTGCCGCCAAGCGCCTGGGAGAACGTGTACAACCGATTATTACGCAGAGCAACCAGGTCCGCTTCCTCGGTGGCAACGGCAAGCTGCGTGGCCATGAACTCGGCTTCGTCGATTTGCTGGCGCAGCGCGCGCTCGATCCCTTGACCAAACTGGCGGGACAAGACACCCACCATCCACTCGGTCAGTGGCTCTAGCTCGGCCAGCACCTGCATCATCATGGGCGCATCGTCATCCTGGAGGGCGAGGTCCCACACCAGCCGACGCAGCTGAAAAGGAACTTCAAGCAGTTGCGGAAGCGTTTGATCCGTGCGGCCGCACAGTTGAGGAGCGCCCTCAAGCGCCGCCGACAGCAGTCCATAATCACCACGCGCGGCCGCGACCAGGCCGGCATAAGCGTGGACAAAAAATCTGGAGCGTAGCTCGCCGGTGCCGATCTTTTCATCGCTGACGCCGCGCTCGCGAATACGCCTTGCCCAGCGGGGAACAAGGATAGGCTCGTGGGTTTCCAACCAATGGGCTAAGCGTTCGCTCATGATTAACTATCGCTTCCAAATGTGCTACGTTCACACGATCCGGGCAATCGCTTGGTGCTGGCCTATGCAAGGTGGCGTCCGTAGCCCATGGCAATGTACGCATCGATTTCACACTTAATAGCCATTGGTGCGTTTGAATCACTCATTGTGGACGCCAATTTCCGAGATCGGGCGGCAGTATAGCATGGCGTTATGGCGGATTGCGAGACGTGCAGCCCCAAAAACGTGGTACTTTGGGGCTGCCGTGATGGGTCCGTTTTCTTGCCGTGAATGGTCCCGAGGTGCAAAGCGTGCCGCGCGGCCAAAACAGCATATGCCGGACACTACACATGCGAAGCTAGGTGGGAATGTAGCTTGGTTCCTGGTACCGAATCAACCCAGCACGGGTACTGATTGCTTGGCTACGGTGGTCGCATCTTCGCGTACGGCGGCACATACGAACGGCGACGCGGATCAAACAGATCGCGTCGCCGTGCAGCCGGGGGGTGTAAAAAGAGTGCATCAGGATTGTAATACGCCGCCGTCAACGCCCGGTACCACCCTCAAGCGGCGTGACCGAAACGCCTTCCGAGGCGACGCAGGCATAGATGTCGGGCGTATAGCCGATCTCGTGCTCAAACATTGTGGCGACGGTGCTGCTGAAGCGTTCAACCGCGCCGCCATCAACCAGGCTGACGGTACAACCGCCCCAGCCTCCGCCGGTCAGGCGCGAGCCGTACACGCCGCCAACACTGAGTGCTGCCGACACCAGCACTTCGATCGGGGGTACGCTGGCCTCGAAATCATCACGGTAGCTCCGGTGTGCTTCGTTCATGAGCGCGCCAAAGCGGACAAGGTCGCCGCCACGCAATGCCGCCGCGCTTGCCAGTACCCGCGCGTTTTCGGAAACTACATGCCGTGCCCGTTTGAGGATAACGGGCGGCAGCAGATCCGCATGTTGCGCGAGCTGCTCCGGTGAAACGTCGCGCAGGGTTTTGATCGCAGGCAAGACTGCCTGCAGCAGTTGTACGGCTTCGTCGCACTCGGCCCGGCGGGTGTTGTAGCCGGAGCCGGCCAGCTCACGGCTGACCTTGCTGTTGCACACGACCAGCTGCGCATCGGGCCGGAGCGGAATCGGCTGCGCGCTGTAGTCGCGGCAATCGATCAGCAGCGCGTGGTGCTGCTTGCCTACCGCCGAAATCAGCTGATCCATTATCCCCGAGTTGACATGAATATAGTTGTGCTCCGTCTGTTGGCCGGCCTGCGCTAGCCCAATGCGGTCCAGCTCAATGCCCGCTAGACTCAGCAGCGTTGCGCCGGTGGCAACTTCCAAAGCAGCTGAGGAAGAAAGCCCGGCTCCTTCTGGTACATCGCCGTCGATCAGCAAATCTGCCCCTCGCAGCGCATGACCTGCCTGCTGGAGGTAATCGGCCATACCGGCGATGTAGGCGGGCCAGCCGTGCACCTGTCCCGGCTGCAATTGATCCAGGTTTAGCTCGGCGGAAGCGTCATAGTGGATAGCGTGCACGCGGAGCTGGCGGTCGTCACGCAGCCGCGCCACAATCCATGCCGCCCGATCAATTGCCGCCGGCAGCACAAAACCTTCATTATAATCAGTATGCTCGCCGATCAGATTAACACGCCCTGGAGCGCGCGTGAGCCGTGTGGGTGTGGCTTCAAATATTTGGTTAAAGCGCCGGACCATCTGCACGCGGCGATCATCGACTTCAGACATGGCCATACGGGCTCCTTGATAAGGCATACATGATGTGGGGGCATTTATGACACAGGCAGTGTCCGGCGTCAAGCCGCAGCCCCAGCGTGACAGCATTTATCCAGCAGACGCTGCGGTGGTGAGTGCTAGAATAAGGGTAGTTTATGTGGAGGACAGGCGCACCATGCTGCTCGCAATCGACGTTGGCAACACAAACATCAAGCTCGGTCTGTACGATGGCGCAGCGCAGGTTGTTGTGTGGCGGCTGTCGACGCAACGCCACAAACTAACGGACGAATACGCGGTGCTGGTGCGCAACCTGTTCGAGCTGCGCGGCTACCACATCAGGAGCGTCAAGGGCTGCGCGATCGCATGTGTGGTGCCGCCGCTGACCGATGTTTTTGTTGAGCTGGCGCGGCAATATTTGGGGGTCGAGCCACTGGTGGTCGGCCCCGGCATCAAGACGGGCTTGCGGCTGATGATCGATACGCCGCGCGAGCTCGGCGCGGATCGCGTCGCGCACGCGGTAGCGGCGTACCAGCGATTTGGCGCGCCGGTCGTTGTGGTCGAGTTTGGCACGGCTACCGTGTTCGACGTTGTGGCCCGCGGCGGCGAATACATCGGCGGCGTGATCGCCCCGAATATTGTGATTTCCGCCGAAGCGTTAGGCAAGGCGGCGGCCAAGCTGTACCAGGTTGAAGTTGTACGTCCGCAACGGGTGATCGGCAAAAACACGGTGCAATATATGCAGTCGGGCATCGTGTTCGGCTATGCCGGCTTGGTGGAGGGCCTGATCCATCGCATCTGGACGGAGCTGGGCGAGCGCGCGACGGTAGTGGCTACGGGCGGCCTGTCGCGACTGATCATGGATGCGCTGCCCGCGGACGATCAGGTGATCGATCATGTGGTCGATCATCTGGTGCTGGAAGGTTTGCGGCTGATCTATGGGCTAAATCAAGGTTGAGCTGGCAGCCAACAGCCATGAACTATCGGCATTAAGGTGTGACGTGTGTGCTGCGGCTAATTAACAGGCAACTATCACATCGCTTGCTTTGACGGTGACTAGCCCCACTGCTACAATGAACTGTTGTTTGAGGATTGATTGTGGGTATTCTGGCCGGAAAACGGATTGTTTTAGGCGTCGGCGGGAGCATCGCCAACTACAAGGTCATCGAGCTGGCGCGTCAGCTGACCGTTGCGGGAGCATTGGTAGACGTGCTGATGACCGAAGAAGCCACCCGCTTTGTGACGCCGCTGACCTTTCAAAGCCTGACGTATCGTCCCGTGTACACCGAGATGTGGTCGACGGTGGAGAATGCGGCGGCCCATGTGAAGCTGGGCGAGGAAGCCGACATTGTAGTAGTTGTTCCGGCCACCGCTCATACACTGGCAAGCATCGCCCATGGTCTGGCCGATACCATGATTTTGACCACGATCCTGGCTACCCGTGCCCCGGTTATGCTGGTTCCGGCGATGAATGTCAATATGTGGCACAACAGCGCAACGCAGGCAAACGTGGCATTGCTGAAACAGCGTGGCTTGCTGGTGCTGGAGCCCGACGAAGGGATGCTGGCGTCCGGCATTACTGGTCGAGGCCGCTTGCCCGCGATCGAGCGCGTCGAAGCGGAGCTACAGGCCTTGCTCGGTCGAACGTATGGAACCATGGCTGGGCGTAAGGTCGTGGTGACGGCTGGCGGCACGCATGAGCCGCTGGACCCGGTCCGCTTCCTTGGCAATCGTGCATCCGGCCAGATGGGCTATGCCCTTGCCGCGGCGGCGCGCGATCAAGGCGCGGCGGTAACACTGATCTCAGGTCCCGCTACCGCGGCTGAGCCCTTTGCGCTAGATGTTGTGCGGGTGGAAACTGCGCAGCAGATGCACGACGCGGTGCATGCTCATGTGGCCGACGCCGATCTGCTGGTAATGAATGCGGCTGTTGCCGACTACCGGCCGGCGCAAGCCGTGGACCATAAATTGAAGAAGACGGACGAGCAGCTCACCATCGCGCTCGAGCGCACGCCGGATATCTTGCAATCATTGGTCGATATTAGGCGACCGATCAAGATTGGCTTTGCGGCCGAGACAAACGACCTGCTGGCTTATGCCGCCGACAAGCTGGATCGTAAAAAATTGGATCTGATTGTAGCTAATGACGCCGTCAGCAGCATCGGCCAGCCCGAGATCGAGGTGACGCTGCTTGATGCAGACGGCGGCAAGGTAACGCTTCCGCGGGCGGCAAAGGGGCTCATTGCGGAACAATTGCTGGAGCACGTGCTCCAGCGCTGGCCCGAGCGGCTGGGGCGCACCGGAGCATCGGTGGTAGCGCCAAGCATGCGGTTGGAGGAGGAATAATTGTTCAGATGAGCACCCATACACAGGACGTGGCTGGAAAGCCCGAAGACGATTCCCGGCACGACACGGCGCGGCTTGAGACGAACCGTCCGCGGGTCAATCAAGATCACGTGCGTGATCTGGTTAACGCGCTCGGCGATCCGAACCATCCGTTACACACGCAAGCAGTCAACGATCTGGTGGATATCGGGCCGCCGGCCGTGTCTATGTTGTCGGCCGCGCTCGCGCCCAATTATCCGTGGTTGACGTCGTACCGCGCCGCCGAAGCATTGGCGCAGATCGGCGATGGCCGAGCCAGTGGGGCGTTGATCAATGCCCTGCGCCATCCCAACAGCAATGTGCGTTGGAGTGCTGTGCGCGCGCTTTCCGAAGTGGGCGATACCCGGACGCTATTGGTGCTGCGGCGGGTGGTGCAGGAAGACCACGGCAAAACAAGCTGGGGCGAGTCGGTGGCTGATACTGCCCAGGTTGCGTTGGATCGGCTGCAATCCCGGTCGGCGCTGCTGCGCTTTTCCGAGCCAATCAAAACCGCGGTGGTCTTTGTGGCGATGCTGGCGGTACTGGCCTTTGCCAGCACCAGGGTGCAAGCGCTGCGCAGTGAGCTGAATCGTCAAGCACCGCCAGCGGCGCCGCTCACGGCGGGCGCCGACCTGGCCGAGACCGCAACGGTGGAAGAAACCGTAACTGCGGAGCCTGAACCGGTACCTACAGAAGTAATCGTATCCGAGCCGTCGCTGGTGCCAACCGCGGACATTGTCGGCAGGGTAACTGCGAATGCCAACATTCGCAGCGGACCCGGGCCGGGCAATTCGATCATCGGCTCGGCCAGAGCCGGCGACGAGCTAGTTTTGCTGGCGCAAAGCGGCGACTGGTATCGCGTGCGGTTAGGACCAAACGTGTCGGCCCAGGCCCGCATCGAGGGCGGCGAAGGCTACATTTCGAAAGCGCTGGTCCAAGCCCCCGACGCGAGCCTACCGGCCGCCACGCCAACGCCGTAAAGCCCAGTAGCTAATCCAGGCCGCTGCAAACCACTAAGCCACGACCCCGCTCCTGTCTTCAGGAGCGGGGTCGTGTGCGGTAAGCGCAATCAGCTACAGGATGCCGAGCGAGCGTTCCATCCAGACCCGCAGGCCGGCGAGCAGCGCAAGCTCAAGCGCAGTCAGCACTACGCCAATGGTGGCTGGCCGAGCCAGTTGGCGCAATTTGAGCACCCGCCCTTCCAGACCGGTGATCATCGCGGTCACGAATACATTTGACATAAACAGGACGCCGACGATGCCCAGCACGCTGAACAGGGCTAGCGGGTAGAAGAGCCAGGTCGGCGCGAAGAACAGGAGCAGGTACATCCCAGCCGCCACCACACAGGCGCCGAGCAGCTCGGCCCAGTTGCCGACAACCCGCAGATCGGTGCGCGCGTCGAAGCGCAGGCTGAGGTTAAAGATCAGCAGCATAAAAGCGCCCAATGCCATACCCATGCCCAAACCGCTGGCGACGCGCAGCGTATTTTGGGGGGTGTACAGGTTATAGCCGCCGATATCCAGCGCCATCGAGTTCAAGCCGTCGATGCCCATAACTACAATCGCCGCAGCTAGCAAGATCGTGATCGACCAGGGTGGAAGCTTGGCGGCTCGTCCACGACCAAGCGCGAGCAGGTACACCACCATCGCCAAAAAGCCGGCGTAGATGCCGGTGTTGCGGGCACAGAGCGGCATGGTGTATCCGCCTATGGTCAGGTAGTGCGCCTGCGCACACACGCCGTGCACCACCATCTGGAGGCGGTGAGCCAGCGACCCGAGGGGCAGAAAGAGCACGCCCGCTACAAGTGTCAGGGAAAGGCCAAGAAACGCATACAGCCAGGGTTGGGCCTGATCGGCTGAGCGTTGCAGGTCGTGAATGCGGCGCTGAGCTATGTCGCGCCGGGCTAGCTCCAGAATGTCCGGGGTATTGTCCATACAAGCCTCATGGGGCAATCTGTGTTGTTATACGCGGTCAAATTCACGTTGGATGCGGGGATACGCCCACAGCACCACGCCAACGCCGAAGAGCGTTCCCGTCACCATCCGCAGCCAAAAGTTCAACGAGCCGACCTCGCTGTTCGACGCGCGCAGTGCGAGCGATGGCAGCAGATCGTCCAGCAGATGCCAGCCGCCGTCGACAATCATCGGCAGAGTAAAGAGCAAGAGCAGGTGCTTGCCGATCGTTTGATGCCAGCGGCCAACTGTGTAAAGTACGCTCATCGCCAACAACGATGTGTACAGCGCGGTGCAACGCTGGCAGTAGCACACCGGAAAGCCGTTGAACGTAAACGAGCGCTCCGGCAGCTGATGGCAGAATTGGGCGTACATGCGAAACATAGCCTGCCCCGTCCGCTCCCAACCAAAGCTCCGCAGCAGGGGCGATAGCCACGGCAAGCCGGCGTACAGCACCAAAAAGCCGTTCACGAGCCAGATCCAGTGCCGCACCAGCGCTCGCACGAAGCGATCACTGCGGGTGTTGGCAGGCTGCTGTTGCGTTAGCATGCGCTTGATTCCGTATCCCGGCCTACATTTGCTACAGCCTGGGCCAATGCTACATACCCAATCGGTGCCGCAAGCGTCCGCAAGCCAACCACCACCACCGGAATTTTGTCCCAGTACAAACGGTGGAGCTCAAGGCTGCTCGTGATATCGACCACCGTCAAATGCAAGGGCCAACGTGCAGCAAGCTCTTCCAGATGATCCGCAACGTCATCGCATAGATGACAGCCTGGTTTGGTGTAGAAGGTGATGGGGATCGGCCGCCGAACGTCCATGCAGTCATTATAACACGCGGCTTTAGCTCGCAGCGGCTACGCGACGTAAAAAGCACAGTACCACACGGTTAAAGTCGTCCGGTACAATCATCGGCGACATATGGCCGATACCGGGAAAAACATGCTGCTCGCCCCGCGGCAGCAAAGCGACCAGTTGCTTGGCTTCCCACAGGTGCATCCAATGGTCGGAGCCGCTCGAAACTACCAGCACCGGCATAGTGGCACGGCTGAGATCGGGCGGGGCGTGGTAGTCCAGCGCCGCACCCAGACGCATAATCATCGAGGCATCCGACGTGTCCGTGTAGCTGTAAAACATAATGCGTTTTTCACGGTCCGGCTCGTGATGCAGGAAGATCAGCTGAGCGCCCCACAGGAAACCAAACGCGGTGAGCTGACGCACAAACCAGGGCATACGTGGGTACAGGCGCCACAGCAGCGGAACGAGCCTGGGCTGGAGCGGATGCAGGAGGCGATGCAATGCGACCGGCAGCAGGCGCAGCTGTAAAAATCCATTGGCTAGCACAACCGCACTGGCGACCTCCGGCTTTGTTTCCATCAGGCGGGCCAGCACCATCGCACCGATGGAATGTCCCATCAACAGGGCTTGCTCGTAGCCAAGCGCATGGAGCAGATCGGGAACATCGTCGGTCAAGGCATCCAGGGTCGACACGCCGGGAATTGGCTGGCCGCGATATGCCGGCGCGATCACCCGGTAGTGTTGGGCAAAAAACGGGATTTGGTTGTACCAGAATTCCCAGGAGACCATGTTGCCCAGCAGCAACAGTGGCGGTCCGGCACCCGCCACTTTGGCGCGCACCGTCGCACCGTCGCGTAATGTGACTGTGATCCACTCGTCCAACCGATGCTCCACCAGTCCGCACCTCGTGCATACGCACAGGTTCTTTTGGTTTTACCACGTTATGTATGGCTTCAGGTAGGGGAATTAGCGAGGGACACCCCCGAACCCCGGCTGTCGGCGCACGCTTTAAGTACACATAAAGAAACGCCTCGTCAGCCAATCCGACGTTCGCGGCTGGTTGCTGGGGCGCCTACGCCGTCTACGACCAGTCAAAATGCGTGCCAGCGCCTGTGCTACAATCACGACGACCGAAGGAGAAGTTGTGGATCGGATGTTTGAGCCGGTGCGCGGCATGCGGGACGTGCTGCCAGAGCAGCGGCGCCAGCTGTTTGCGGTGCAGGCGGAGTTGGAAGCGGAGATTGGCCGGTGGGGCTACCAGCTGCTGGACCTTCCGATTGTGGAGCGGCGTGAGCTGTATCTCAAAAAGGCCGGCGAGGAGCTGGTCGGCAAGCTGTATGATTTTGTGTATCACGGACGGAGTTTGGCTCTGCGTCCCGAATGGACGGCCTCCGTGCTGCGGGCGTATGTGAGCGCGCTGCAGTCCGAGCCCTTGCCGCTCCGCCTCGGCTACAGCGGGCCGGTGTTTCGTTACGAACGACCCCAGCGGGCCACCTTCCGTCAGTTTACGCAGGTCGGCGTCGAGCTGCTTGGCGGCGCCCCGCCCTTGGCCGATGCCGAGATCATTGCCCTCGCCTGTCGTGGGTTAGACGGTGTTGGAGTGCGCGACTATACCCTGACAATCGGGCATATCGGCATTATTCGGGCGCTGCTGGGCGGGCTGGGCTTGGCAGACCGCACGGCCAACCTGCTGTTGTGGAACATGGAGCGACTGCGCACAGGCCAGGTAGAGTCTATCCGTCAGCAATTGGCGGAGGCTCACGGCGATGAGCTGTTCGACCTTGGACCTTTGGCCGAGCTGCCCAACGATCAGCTGGAAGGGCTCCTTTTGACGATGATCCGGGCGGTTGGGCTGCGCCTTGATAACTCGACGCGGCCGCCGGAAGCGATTGTGGAGCGGCTGGTGCGCAAGCTGCGGCGCGTCGATCCGCAGCCCAGGGTGGAGCGCGCTCTGGAGCTGCTGACGCAGCTAGCCGGCACTCGGGGCGCGCCCTCAGTTGCGCTGGCACAGCTTAAGGCACTGTTTGCCGCGGAACGCATTGACGACGGGCCGATCACGGAGCTGCGCCGAATACTCGAGCTTCTCGATAGCCAGGGTCTTGGGGATCGGCTGATCGTTGATGCTGGGCTTGGCCGCGGATTACATTATTATACCGGGTTGATCTTTGAGATTAGTGCAGCCGACGGGCTGCAGCTGTGTGGCGGCGGGCGCTACGATGACTTGGTGGCCGCGCTTGGCGGCCGAACAGCAGTGCCGGCGGTCGGCTTTGCGTATGGGCTGGAGCGTGTGGCTGCCAACGCCAAACCCCGTTCCCCGACCACGCAGCGGGCGGTGCTGGTGATGGCGGGCGAAGCGCCGGATGTGGCCGTCATTTATCCGCGTGTTTTGGCGACTGCCGCAGCACTGCGTGAGCGCGGCTACGTTGCGCACACGGATGTGCGCAGTCGCAGCCTCGGTGCAAACGCACGTGACGCTGCGCGCCGCGGAACGGATGTGATTGTGATCTGCGATGAGCGCGCTCCTGATGTGGTGCGCTGGTACAACGTAGCGGATCGGGCGGAGCAGCTGTTGTCAATTGGCGAGTGGCCGCAAGGAGGCTTGGGATGACATACGGCCAGGTGTCCGAGCTCGCGTATGCCGATTTACGCCCCGACCAGCTGCAGGCCAGGATCGAGGCGGCACCGGTAGCGTATGTGCCATGGGGAGCATTGGAGTGGCACAGTGTGCACCTTCCGGTGGGGCTGGACGGCTTGCTGGCCGAGTGTATCGCCGAGCGAGCAGTGCGGCGCACTGGTGGGCTCGTGCTGCCCGTGATGTATTTGCCGATCACTGCCCTGCCACATCGCTTTTCTGTTTCATTTCGGGCCAGCACGGTGCGGGCGGTGTTGGATGATCTGTTGGCGGAGCTGGCCCGGATCGGCTTCAAGGTGGTGGTGCTGCTCAGCGGGCATTATGCGCAAGGGCATGATCTGGTGTTGATGGATGCCGCCGAAGCGGCGATGACGGCGCATACCATACAGGTACTTGCAGCGCCGCCTATGGCGCTGGTCGATTCGAGCTATCTCGACCATGCCGGACGGTGGGAAACGGCCCAACTGCTGGCAACACATCCCCGGCTGGTTGACCAGCGCCGCTTGGTTCAGGCGCTGCAAAGCTACGCGGCTGGGCACGTTGCCGATCTAGGAATTCTAGGCGAGCTGCCAACCGAGGCGACTGCGGCGAGTGGCGAGATTGCCATTGAACACGCGGTTAATGCGATCGCAGGGTGGGTACAACAGCTGCTGCAGTCGTCCGATCCACAGCCACTGCGTGAATTTTATGCCCGACGGCGCAGCGAATACCAGCCCTTTGTTGAGCGCTATTTCCAGGGATCGTACGAAGATGCGGCGGCGGCATGGTGGCATGACCGCTTGAAACGCGATTAAAAGCGCATGACCAAAAGCAGAGCCTGCGGTATATGTTGCTGGGCAAGCTGCTTAAGTTAACAGGATTGTATGCTACGGTTTGCTATTCCATCCAAAGGATCGTTGTACGACGCCGCACTTGCGTTTTTAGATAGCAGTGGGCTCAAGGTGTCACGGCCCAATCCTCGTCAATACACGGCGCGGATCAAAGCGCTGCCCGAGGTTGAGGTACTGCTCCATCGCTCGGCCGACGTGGTGCAAAAGGTGGTGGCTGGCGATGTCGACATGGGCATCACCGGCCTTGATCTGCTGTCTGAGCTGGCCGGCGACGAGCCGAATGTGGTGATTGCCATCGACGACCTGGGCTTTGGCGGAGTTGATCTGGTGTTGGCGGTTCCCGAGGCCTGGGTTGACGTTCAGTCGTGGCGCGACCTGGCGGATCTCGCGGCGGAATGGGCAGCAGAAGGCCGTCAGCTGCGGATTGCGACGAAATATCCGAATCTGGTGCGGGGCTTTTGCTACCGGCAGGGCATCAATGTGTTCACGCTGGTGGACTCCCAGGGCGCGACGGAGGCGGCGCCTGTGCTGGGCTATGCCGACTTGATCGCAGACATTACCGAAACTGGCACAACGTTTCGCGAAAACAGGCTCAAGATTGTGGCCGGCACAACCATTTTGCGGTCGCAGGCGTGCTTGATCGTCGGCCGCCGCGCCATGCAACAAGACCCAGCCAAACTGGCAACGGTGAAGGCCATGCTGGAGCTGATCGAGGCTCGGCGCCGCGCGCGCGGCTTTGCGCAGGTGATTGCGAACGTGCCTGGGACGGACGTGTCGGATGTGGGCCGGCGGATCGTGGCGGTGCCGGAGCTGGCCGGCTTGCAAGGCCCGACCGTCGCCCCCGTGTTTGACAAAGCCGGGAAGCTGTCCGACACGCAGGTGAGTCCCAGGTGGTATAGCGTGTCGCTGGTGGTGCAGAGTGACCGCACGTTGGCAGCCGTGGACCATCTTCGTTCGCTCGGCAGCACCGGCATTGTGGTGCTGCCGCTGCACTATGTGTTTGGGGATCGTGCCGATAGTTTTGCGCGTCTGCAAGAACAGCTAGCACAAAGCGTAGGATAGTGCGAAGCCTGGCGGAGGCGGTTCAAGCTGCCGCTCATGCTCCGCCCAAATCGGCTACCGTTAGTCAGGACCAACCGCCGTGTGCTGCAGCTGCAGTTCGAGTATGATGCCGGTACTGGCACCGATTGAACCGGCTCGTGATGCCGTTGCCTGCCAAAGGAACATTGATGCGTCCCGCTGAAATCTTGATCGCTTTTGCTACTCCATATCTGCTGGCCTGGATGGCAATGCTTGTTGTGCAGCGTCAGAGTGTGGTATCTCCGGCGGTCGCCCCCCAGGTTGCGGCCGAAAACGCGCTGGGTCGTTTGGCGCCGGCGCAGCGTCGGGGACTGTTGTTGTATAGCGTGCCGGAACTGCTTTTTTGTGTCAGCGCAGTCATTATCGCGATTGCATGGCAACCTGCCGGGCTCAATGGTGCTGTTTTGCGCTGGGGTTTGGCGGGGATGGCCCTGGTGCGATTTAGCCTGTCGTGGCCGATGTGGCAAGATCTGGCAAGTGGCAAAGTCGCCGCGATTGCAGGTCCACTGCGTAAAATTCAGTTTCAACAGCGGCGGGCACTGGCAACCGAGGACGGGCCGATCATGGTGCTGCCGGTTGATCGCACGCTGTTTGCCGCTCACGAGGCAGGACAACAGGCCACGATCTATTATGTGCCGCATAGCAAGCGGGTGGTAGCCGTGCTGCCTGCAAATAGTCCGGCCGAGGTCTAATATCGCGGAAGAATCGGCCGATTTGTAACGGTAGGCGTGGTGCTGGAACAGTTCCCGGGGCCACACAAACCGTTAGCCGGAGCACAATCTTATTGACTGTCCAAATTGAGAGCTCCTGAGCACCGATGGAGTCTACTCGCAAACCTCTTAGCACTACCCGAGGCTGGCAGCACCTTTCAAGCATTAGAGCTGATGCTTTATGAAGCGGACACTGCTCCGGAAAAGCTTGTCCGCTCCGCAGTTTCATCCGGACTATCCCGCTTGGCCTAGCTCTCGGTCGCGTCGCGGTACACATCATCGCCCAGGTCGGTGTTGCCCGGATCTAGGCCGCCTTCTAAGCCCGGGTTGTTGACCTGGTCCAGCCCGCTCCCTGCGTTACTGCCGTCCCGATACACGTCATCGCCGAGGTCTGTGGTGCCTGGATCGATTCCGATAGCCAGCCCGCTCGCCGGATCAACATCCCGAGTTGAGGGCGTCGGGGCAGGGTTGGTCACGCCGCGATGCACATCGTCCCCCAAATCGGTGGTCCCCGGATCGATCCGGATGTCGAGCCCACTCGGGTCCGCCTGCCGTCCACTATCTCCTGAAGATTGATTTTGGCTCATCGATTGCTCCTTTCCCTTCAGTTGTGCCTGAGCCACGTTGCCGTCTGGTGGCAATATTGGAATTTAACACGGCTTGCTGGCTGTGTGTAGTGAGCAGACGGTGTGCCACCGCAAGTCTTCGATCTTCACGCCTTGTCGATCACTGGTATGCTGCTGTTCTCTGTTCCGAGCCATCGCTCCACCGCGGCTCGCTCCTTGATAGGATTATTCTGGCGGTGAACAGCAGGATATAGCTTATGCACAGCAGATTATTGGGCTGGTTCGTGGCGTTAGCGCTGATCACGGGCAGTGCTGCCGCAACGGTCCAAGGCGCGGCTCTGACACAAGCAACGCCCGCGGCAAACCAGGAAGCAAGAAGCCAGTGGAACTATCCCATAGGCCGCCGGGGACGACCTTTCGGCGATGGTTTCTGGGTGCGGCACGGCTTCGCCGTTGAAAACACCTGGTTTAATCCGGGCTACTGGCACACCGGCGAGGATTGGTATGCGCTTAAAGGCGATACCGCAGGTGCCAACGTTTATGCTGTCAGCGACGGAACGGTTGTGTACGCGGGCGCAAACTACCCTGGCCGCGTCGTGATCGTGGAGCACGCAGAAGCGCTGTTCTCGATGTACGGGCACTTGGATCCGCGATTAGCGGTCAAGGTCGGTCAGCGGGTTGCGGCGGGCGAGCAGCTTGGTACGGTGCTCAAACGCGGTGATAAAATCCCCAATCATCTGCACTTCGAGCTGCGCACCTTTTTGACGACGCGAATAGTCAACGGCAGCCGACCGCGGTATGGCTTTCGCTGTGGCCGTAACTGCCCACCTGGGCCTGGCTACTGGCCAATCCGTGCGCCTGAACTCCTGACAGCGCTGGGCTGGCTCAACCCGACCCATGTTATTGCCGGCAAAGCAGCCGGCACAGCTCAGTCACGGAGGGCAACGACAATCGGCCACGTCGTGGTGGCTACGGAGCCGGTGAATGCCACCGTAACGGTGAGGCAAGCTCCGGCGACAAACGCGGCTGCGGTGCGGGGCAAGAGAAGGCTGCAACTCCAGGCGGGTCAGAAATTTCCTGTGTTGGCCGTTCACGTCGGCGCTACAGCTCCCAGCGGCACCAGCGCCGAGGCATACGAGGTATGGTACAAACTCCAAGTGGCGCCAGGCAACGCTGGTTGGGTCCAGGCGGCCGTACCGGGCACACAGGAAACAGGACGAGACGGCCGAGGCTCCTCGGTTCGGTTCAACTTTTTGCCGGCAGCGGGCCAACCCTGATCTGTTTGGCAATGATACTGGAGCATGATACGCGGGGCATGGTAGTGATTCGTGTACAATGAGGTCCGAGTACACGAGGTGCAGGTATTCATGATCAGGATTTTTACGGATAGCGCCGAGGCTCGCCGAACCGTGCTGCGACGGCGCTTGTTTGAAGATGTGACCGTCGCGCCACCGGTTCAGGCCAGCCTGGATCGGATGTTTGGCGCGGGTACCACACCTGCGCAAGCGGTCGAGCGCATTATCGGGGATGTGCGTAGCGAGGGCGATCAGGCCCTCCTGCGGTACAGCCGCGAGATCGAAGGTGTCGTACTTGCGGATCTGGTAGTGTCGCGGGCGGAGATCGACGCTGCCTACGTTGAGCTAGACCCTGCGCTGATCGAGGCGTTGCGGCTGGCGGCGGGTGAGATTGAACATTTCCATCGTAAACAGCAGCGGCAGAGCTGGGTTGATTGGAACCAGGAAGGCGCGCTGGGCCAGATCGTGGTGCCGCTCCAGCGGATCGGCGTGTACGCTCCCGGAGGCACAGCGCCGCTGCCGTCATCGCTGCTGATGGCCGCGATACCGGCACGGGTCGCGGGCGTCGATGAGATCGTGGTCTGCTCGCCGCCGCAGCGTGCCACCGGCCAAATCTCGCCGCTGGTGCTGGTAGCTGCCGATATTGCCGGCGTGCAGACCATCTATAAGCTGGGCGGCGCGCAGGCAATTGCGGCCATGGCGTACGGAACCGCAACGGTGCGACCCGTCGACAAAATTGTGGGACCAGGCAACATTTTTGTGGTACTAGCCAAGCGCGCAGTGTACGGCGTTGTGGATATTGAGGCGCTGCCGGGTCCGACCGAAACGTTGGTGATCGCGGACGAGGCGGCCGATCCGCGGCTAGCCGCTGCCGATTTACTGGCTCAAGCCGAGCACGACACGCTCGCCAGCGCCATTCTGCTGACATCATCTCAGCAGCTGGCCGAAGCGGTGCAGGCCGAGGTTGGTCGGCAGATCGAAGAGCTAAGCCGTGCCGACATTGCGGCGCAAGCGCTGGCAGGCCAGGGCGGGATCGTGGTCGTGCCGACGATTGAAGCCGCGATCAAGCTCGCCAATGAGTATGCGCCCGAGCATTTATGCTTGTTGGTGCAAGATCCATGGCGCTACGTGGGGCTGGTGCGGAATGCCGGCGGCATCTTTTTGGGCGAGCGCTCGTTCGAAGTGCTGGGCGACTATGTGGCCGGTCCAAGCCATATCATGCCGACCGGCGGCACGGCCCGCTATGCATCGCCCGTTAACGTCGACGATTTCCGCAAAATTATTTCGTTGGTTGCTCTCAACGACCGCGCTCTCGCCCGGGTTGGCCCCGCTGCGGCGCGATTAGCAGCGGCCGAAGGGCTGACCGCGCACGAGGCCGCTGTTCAACAGCGGCTGGCGCCCGATGGAGACTCCTAGATGCACCATTACAGTATAAACTTGTCGCGAGGCAGGACCCATCGTACAATAGACTTGTCATGACCAAGCTCTTTTCGTATCGTGTTGGCCGTTTGTGGGTGTTCGTCGCAAGTGGCATAGCATTGCTGCTGACTGCCTGTGGTGCAGCGACTCCGACGCAGGCCGATGTGCAGCCTATGGTTGGCCCAACCACGGTTGTTCGTTTGCCCGTGGCGCCGCTCCCCGAATTCTCCACGGCGATCACAGACGGCTATTTAGCACCCCCGACGGCACCGCCGCTCCCGACGGCTACCATCGCGCCTACGGCAGATACCACGCTGCTCCCGCCAGTCGCCGGAGCGCCGGAGCCAGACCTCGCCTTTAGCGGCGACAATGCATATGCCTATCTCGAGGCCTATATGCAGTTCCAGCCGCGCTACACCGGTGCTCCAGGCTGGCAACAAGCGGGCGACTATATCGTCGAGCAAACCACACAGGCCGGCTGGCAGGTGGAGGAACAACGCTTTCCTTACAAAGGCGTGAACGTCCGCAACATTATCGCCAAGCGCGGCTCCGGTCCGCTCCTGATCATTGGCGCGCACTATGATGCCCGCAAATATGCGGACCGCGATCCCGACACGGCCAAGCAGCGCGAGCCCGTACCCGGCGCGAACGACGGCGGCAGCGGCGTGGCGGTGTTGCTTGAGCTGGCCAAGCATATCAACACCGATCAGCTTGGCCGTGAAGTGTGGCTCACCTTTTTCGACGCTGAGGACAACGGCGAGATCGAGGGCTGGGATTGGGTAGCCGGCTCGACCTATCTAGCGGAACATCTGCCCCGCAAGCCGGAAGCGATGATTTTGCTCGATATGATCGGCGATGCCGATCTCCAAATTCCGTATGAGCAGACCTCGAACGACACGTTGAAGCAGTCGATCTGGCAAACCGCAGCCGAGCTGGGCTACCAGCAGTTCATTCCCGAGCAGGGCTACGCCATCACGGATGACCACACGCCCTTTTTGGAGCGCGGCATTCCGGCAGTCGACCTGATTGATTTCAACTACCCCGCCTGGCATACCGTTGGCGATACCGCGGACAAAGTCAGTCCCGCCAGCTTGGAGGCTGTCGGGCGGACGATGGAGCGCTGGCTTGAAACGCGAGCGCGGCCATGAGTGGGCGTGCAGCACAGCGGGACGCGCCAACGCTCCGCGAGCTCCTCAGCCGGGCGACCTGGGCCGAGCTAGACCGAATTGCAGCGCGGTATGGGATCGCGTTCAATGGACGGCGGCGCGAGCTGGCAGTTGATCGTCTTGCATCATTATTGGAACGACCCGACCAGCTGCAAACGGCTGGCCGGATGCTGCCCCCATCGACCCGGACGGTATTGGGTCTGTTGATGGTGTTGGGCAGCGCCGAAGACGAGCAGGCGCTGGTCGCGGCACGTGAACGGTTGCTCAAGGTCCGACCCGATCTTCAAGGAATGCTTGGCCGAGCCCATCTGCCAAACGAAGTGCAGCTACTTTTATCGCTTGGCTTGTGCCTCCACGAGCGGCGACGCCTGGTCGTACCGGCCGAGGTACTGCGCGCGCTGCCGATCCCGATCCCGATTGCGTTGCCCGGCGCTGCCGTTGAGGTTCCTCCGCAATCGTATGCTAGCCTCGCCTACAAGCTCAATCTGCTGCTCACGCTCCTGGGGGAGACAGCACCAGTAGCGGTGCAAACGCAGCGGGTGGCGTTGGATCGCGTGACGGTGTACCAACCGCTGCTGCTCACCGTGGATGTGGCGGCCGAGCTGGGGCAGCGGCTGGGTGTGCCTGGGTCGGAGGTTGTGCTGCTGCTGGCACTGTTGGAGGCCATCGGCGCGGTTGCCCCAGTCCACGGCCGCTGGCAGGTGCAAGCGGGCTGGGAAACCTTGTCTAGCCATCCCCCGTTGGAGCTGCTGCGCTCATTGGTTGAGGCCTGGCAACAGCCGCGGATACTGAGTGATCTCAGCCGAACAGGCGAATTTGTTTGGCGCTGCGGGCCGGAGTCCGAGGGCGGCAACAGCATCGCGCAGCATGAGGCGATGGTGCGAGCTTTGTTGTGGCGCTGGCTCAGCGGGTCAGGCACGGAACCGCTTGACGTTGCCTCGCTGGGCGCCGCCTTGGCTGCGTTACATCCCCGTCTGTTCCAATCAATCGACGAGCGCGAAACATGGATTACCGGGGCGGAGCGTGGTCGGGTGGGAAGCACAACCACTAACGACCCCGCGGCGGTCGCCCAAGCGGTGCTGCGCCAACTCCTGCAACAATTAGCGGTATTAGGCTTGATCGTGTGGGACACGCACAGCTGCAGGTTAACGCCGCTGGCAGTAGGTATGTTGATGGGGCAGGACTTTTCTCAAACGCCGCCTAGGCTCGAAAGCGTTGGCGCGGCGGTGGTGCGCGTACAGCCGCTCACAGTTTCGCCGAGCCTGTTAGATCTGCTCAGCACGGCGGGGCGTATGCTGCCGCCCGAAGGTGAATACGCGCGCTACGAGATCGAGCCGCGGGGGCTGGTCCGCTTGCAGGAGCGGAGTATCCCGGTTAGCGGCTTGGTGGAGGCACTTGCGGCGGCTGGAGCTGTGCTGCAGCCCGATTTTCAGGCGCAGCTAGCAGCGTGGGCCGAACGAGCCGGCCGCATCAAGCAGCACCGGCCGTTGACCATTCTGCTAACGGCCGAGGATGCGCCGCTGCTGCAAATTTTAGCGGCAGCTGGCGCGGCCGAAACAGCCGAAGTGTTGGGACCGGGCTGCGCGCTGCTGGAACCGGATGCGGTTGAAGCGGCGGTTGAACAGTTGCGGGCGCGTGGCTTCTGGCCTACGATACGGGCTTAGAGGCGTATCGTCGAGCACAGGATTTTGCGAGACGGTGACAGGCGGGGTTGGTGTCTGCCGGCTGGCTGCGGCCCGGCGCTTAGTGGTTGGTGATACACATGCATGTTCAAAACAAGCCGCGAATTCTGGTGTTGCGTGCTGCTGGGATCAACTGTGATGAGGAGACGGCGGCCGCGTGTGAACTGGCGGGCGGCAACGCAGAGCGGGTGCATATCAATCGACTCGCCAGCGGAGCAGCGCGCTTGGACGATTACGCGGCGCTGGTGATTCCGGGTGGTTTCAGCTACGGCGATCATCTTGGCGCCGGCAAGCTGCTCGCAGTCGATCTGCTGTATCGTCTGCGGGAATCGCTTGCAGCGTTTGTTGCGGATGGTCGGCCAGTGCTGGGGATTTGCAATGGTTTTCAAGTGTTGGTTAAGGCTGGCTTGCTGCCCGGCACCGCTACGGGTGAGACGGTCCAACAGTCGGCGACGCTCGCGGGGAACGCAAACCGACACTATGAGTGCCGCTGGACGCAGCTCATGGCCGATCCCCGTAGTCCCTGCTTATTTACGAGTGGTATGGAGGGTCCGTTTGCACTGCCTGTGGGCCATGGTGAGGGCCGCTTTGTAGCCGACGAGGCGACGATCACACGGCTGACGGCTGAGCGGCAAGTTGCGCTGCGCTATGTGGATGCGGCGGGCCAGCCCGCCACAACCTATCCGCACAATCCCAATGGCTCGGTAGCGGCCATTGCGGGCATTTGCAATGCGCAGGGCAATGTGTTCGGCCTGATGCCCCATCCTGATCGCGCGTATCTACCGCAGCTGCATCCCGATTGGCTCCAAAACCGCCAGCAGCGCCAAGCCGGCGACGGGATGGCGATCTTTCGGAACATGCTCGCGTATGTCACAGCTTAAGCGGCGCGTAGGCGGCCTGGCGTTTCGGGTGGCTCGCAGCCCCTTAGGTGGTTGGCTGGTCGGCAGGAGCTTTGCCCACCTGTCGGCGCTGCTGCCGGTTGCCAAGCTGCATGAGACCGCGGGTTTAGTGGCGTTTTATCATCCACGACCGGTGCACAAGGTCCATATCTTGATTGTGCCCAAACAAGCTATTCCCAGCTTGCTGGCCGTTGGGCCGGCTGCACTGCCACTGATGCACGCGGTGGTCGTGGTTGCGCAGCAGCTTGTCGAGCAGCTTGGATTGGCCGAAATCGGGTATCGACTGATCGTTAACGGAGGCCGCTATCAGGATGTGCCGCAGCTGCATTTTCATCTTGTTTCTGATTAACACAGCGCCGGCACTGCACAAGCACAAGGGGTAGCAGCATGACGCTTGATTATAAAGCAGCCGGCGTCGACATCGACGCGGCCAATCAGGCCAAACAGCTGATGGCGAGCGCCGTACGCTCCACCCATACCGCGGCGGTGTTGGCGGGCATGGGCGCGTTTGGCGGAGCGCTCAGCTTGGGTCCAACACTTGCACGCTATGCCGATCCGGTGCTGGTCGCGTCGACGGATGGCGTCGGCACCAAAACGCTGATCGCGTCGCAGTTGGGTCGGTACGACACCGTGGGCCAGGACTTAGTCAACCACTGCATCAACGACCTGCTGGTGCAAGGCGCGCGGCCACTCTTTTTCATGGATTACATTGCTGCCGCCAAGCTGCAAGCCGAGCATGTGGCCGCGCTGGTCGGCGGAATTGCGCAGGCGTGCCGTGAGGCAAACTGTGCCTTGCTGGGCGGTGAGACGGCCGAAATGCCTGACGTGTATGCTCCCGCCGCCTTCGACCTAGCGGGCACCATGGTGGGCATTGTTGCACGTGACCAGTTGATCACCGGACAAGCTATTCGCGCAGGCGACGCCGTGGCCGCCTTGCCGTCGTCGGGGTTGCACACCAACGGGTACTCGCTGGCGCGCCGGATCTGCGGCCCGCTCGGCTACGTCAGTCAACCACCGGTGCTCGGCGGTCAAACCCTGGGCGATGCACTGCTCGCGGTTCATCGTTCGTACTTGCCGCAGATTGAAAGCTTGTGGTCGGCCGGGATCTCCGTCAACGGACTCGCGCATATTACCGGCGGCGGCCTGTGGGAAAATGTGCCGCGCGTGTTGCCGGAAGGTGTTGGCGTCGAGGTGTGGCGTGGCACCTGGTCCGTACCCCCGATCCTCCGTTTCCTGGTCGAGCAGGCTGGGCTGGACGAGCACGAAGCGTATCGGACCTTTAACATGGGACTCGGCATGATCGTTGTGCTGCCAGCGGATCAGCTGGCCAAGGCTCAGGCAGCAGTGCCGGAGCTTCGGCATGTTGGCCAGGTGTTGCCGGCGAACGGTGATGTCCGGGTACGGCTGGTCTAGAACAGGAAGGAGCGCTGCCATGAGTGAAGCTAGGCCAACTGAACCGACAGCTGCATTACCGTACGGCCCCAAACTAGCCGAGGGCAAGACGAAAATTATCTATGCTCACGCCCAGGATCCCGCCCTGGTGATCATGGTCCATAAAGACGCAATCAGTGCCGGAGATGGCGCGCGACGGCACCAGATCGCCGGCAAGGGCGCGCTGAGTGGTCGAACCGCGGTCAACGTTTTCACCATGCTCGACGGCGCGGGTGTGCCCACTCATTTCGTGGCGGCGGCAAGTCCTACCGAGATGGTGGTGCGGCGTTGCGACATGATCCCGGTGGAGGTGGTCATGCGGCGCCGCGCGACGGGCTCGTATCTTAAGCGCTGTCCCGATATCCCGGAAGGAACCCTCTTCGATCCGGTGTTGGTCGAATTTTTCTTCAAGGATGATATCCGTCACGATCCATTGATGACGGGCGCGGAGTTGAGTGCGCAAGGGATTGCTACGCCGAGCGAAGTCGCCGAAATGACGGAACGGGGACGCTGGGTTTTTGGGCTGCTGGAGCAAGCCTGGGCTGCGTTGGATATCGCGCTGATTGACCTCAAGATCGAGTTTGGGCGTGATGCCCAGGGGCGCCTGGTGGTAGCGGATGTGATCGACAACGACTCGTGGCGCTTGTGGCCCGGCGGCGATAAAAGTCGTATGTTGGACAAACAGATTTACCGCAATCTGTCTACGGTTACGCCCGCCGAACTGGAGGCACTCAAACAAAAATATGTCCAGGTCGCCGAGCTGACCGAGCGCTTTCGGATGCACTGAGGCGTGGTTGGTTGCCCTGGTCTCGCCGGCATTCCGCTCCACCTGATCAACGACCACCGCCATGCTATTGGGCGCTGCCAAGCTTTATGGTTTGCTCGCCGCCATGCTTTGTCGTTCCCATAAACAGGCTGTATGCCCTTTGATTTTTATTCGTTAGCTTCCGTTACGAGCACTCGCACAGCGCTGGATACCCTACATGAACTTTTTTAAGCGGTGGTTTGAGCCGAAACCCGAGCAGGATGCCGTTGGAGGCAATGCGCCTGGAGGAACTGAAACAACGAACTCCATGGCTGCCACGTTACCGGCGAAAGAACAAGCAACAAGGGATCTGCTGACGGCCGTAACCAGCGCTGATCCCTCCAATGCTGAGGCACAGCTAGGTCTGGGTATGCTGCTGCTGCGTGATTTTACGCATGAGCCTAGCGCGGCAACGCTGCACGACGCCGTTGAGCATTTGGCCCGAGCCGTGACACTGCTGCCCCAGTCTCCTGAGGCGCACTTTTATCTGGCGCTAGCCCAGTCGTACACGCTGGATACCATTGACGAGGCGGCGCAGCATCTCGAACAAGCGCTGCTTCTTGATCCTGCGCTAGCGGCCCGCGCGAGTGAAGTTCAGGAACGGATCACGGCGGCACGGGTGGGCATGCAGCAGCAGGCGCTCGAGCCCGAGTCGCTGCACGCGGCGGTGCAACAGTACGAGCAAGCTCAAGCCCTGATCGATGATGGCCAGCCTGCCGCTGCCCTGCCGCTGCTGGCCAAGGCGGTCGAGCTGTATCCGGCCTATGCCGAGGCGCTGCTGACCCTGGGCGAAGTGTATCGTCAACTCGGCCGTGCAGATGAGGCGATTGCAGCGTTTCGGCGCGCGCTCGCGGTCCGGCCGCATATGTTTCAAGCCCATGTTGGCCTGGGCTCGCTGTATGTGCAGCGTGGCGATCACCAGCGCGCGCTTGACCAGCTCCTGTTGGCGCTTGAGCAACAGCCGGAACAGCCGCAGGTGTTGCGCAACGTCGGTCTGCTCCAGCTCGCTACCGGCAAGCCGGCCGATGCGGTGGCCGCTTTCCGCCGCCTATGCGCCCTGCAACCCGACGATCCCGAGCCACGCTTACAGCTCGCCCTGGCAGCGCTGCAAAACGGGGACTACGCGGCGGCACGCGAGGCTCTCGGACGAGTTCGAGGCGCTGTTCTCACACCCAAACAGCAGCAGCTAGCCGAGCAACTTGCCGCGCAGCTGGCCGAGGAGCTGTGATCGTTGCTGGCTGGGAGCGATACCTGTGGAAGCGAAATTGGCTTGTTCCCGATACACCACTCCAGCTGTTTTATGGTAGAATGCCGCCTGGTTCGCCGCGCCCGCGGGCCGTGTGAAGGGTGGGGGGCCATGACCGCCCCTCGCTAACATATGGGTAGGATTGAAGATGATTCCCCGAGAGCTTTACCGGCTGCTGCAGTGTCCAACCTGTCGCAGCCGGAATTTATATGTCACAAATACGGCGGTTCATTGCGCCGACTGCCGCAACGCGTATCTTCGGCATGACGGCTATATCGATCTGATGCCGCGAGACACCGCCTTTGACTATGTGTCCAAGTATGTGACCGAAGAAGAGCACATGGCCGAGGAGCTAGACTATCGCGATCTGGCGCCGCCGCTGCTGGCTGCCGGTGTGCGGCAGCGTGTGCTGCGGCGTATGTTGCGTCTTAGCTCCGGGGATTATGTTTTCGACAATGGCTGCGGCAATGGTCGTTTTGCCGTTTGGAACGCCGATGCAGTGCGGCTGATGGTCGGCTCCGACCCGGCTACCTTGTATGCTGATGCGGCCGTTCAATCGATCGCGCTCACTCAGGCCGATTCACGGCGGCTACCGTTTGCAGACGCGAGCTTCGACAAGGCATTATCGGTCGATGTGCTGGAGCATTTTCCACTTGACGTAATCGACGATTATCTGGCCGAGACCGCACGGGTGTTGCGGCCGGGCGGCCGTTTCGCTGCCTTTTCCAATACCAAAGAAATGTCCCGGCTGCAGCCCTTGATCAACGCTTCCCGCCGGCTGGGTCAATGGTTTGTTCAGCGCGGCGTGTACGATTTCGAGCGCGAGGCCCGACGCAAGTCGGACCATGTGAAAGCGCTCAGGACGTTTGACGACGTGGTGGCGGCCCTGGAACGGTCGGGCATGCGGGTAGTCGAGGTGCGCTTTTGGAATACGGTTATCACCAGCTTTGTGGAGCATGTGGTGATGAAGCTGGGTGAGGCCGTGATCGCCCGTAATCGAGCCGCCAAGGCCGCTGCCACTGCTGCCCCACAGGTGGAAACGTCCGAAGGAACGCAACGCGAGCTTGTGGCTCGGCGCCGTATTCGTCACCAGCTCAATCCGCGCAGTCCGGTCTACTGGGCGCTTTACGCCGTTACCCTGCTGATGGAGCTGGATGTGTGGCTATGGGGGCATTTGCGTACCGGGCCGTACTTTGTGCTTGCTGAGAAGCTGCCTGAAGGAAACGACGCATTATAAGCAACTCCAAGCGCCGACCATTGAGCTGTGCCAGGCTGGCGGCCGGCGTGTAGGTCCGCGCCCGACGCGGCAGGCAGTGTTGTAAACCCTGTTTCGTGGCTTCTGGATGGTGTTTTGTGGCTGATGAACGTCTGCTCCGTCCGCTATACGTCGCGCCGATCGGCAAGGGCGGCGTTGATATCGGCATCAACAACATCACTCGTTCCATACGCCGCGCTGGCCACGAGCCGACCCTGCGGCGGCTGCCGTACCTCCACAATTTTCTGCCGATGCTCGCGCCGCTGGGTCTTGGCGCCGGGTGGTGGCGGGGCTACGACCTCGTACAGGGCCGGTCACGCGTCGCCTGGGCGCTCAAACGCCGCGATCTGCCGCTGGTCACTACGGTGCACCACCTGACCACCGATCCGCTGCTTCAGCCGTACTCCTCTCCCCAACAGCGGCTCTTTTACCGACTGGTCGAATATGTGTACGATGGACTCTCGGTGCGCCGGGCGGATGGTGTTGTTTGTGTCAGCAAGTACACGCAGCAGCAGGTTGCTCTTACCTATGGCATGGTGGATACAACGGTGGTGTATGATGGCATCGACACCGATGTGTTTGTGCCGTCGGCGGATCTGCAACGCACTGACAACGGCTTGCCCGCGTCCAATGCCCGGATCAGGCTGCTCTTTGTGGGCAATCGCACTCGCCGCAAAGGCTTTGACCTGTTGCCCGCGATCATGGACCGGCTGCCGCCGGACTATGTGCTCTTTTACACCTCGTCGTTCCAAACAGTGCAGGCGACGGATGCCCATCCGCGCATGATCCCGATCGGAACACCGGACCGGGATGGCCTAGTTGCCGCCTACCAAAGCTGCGATATTTTGCTGTTTCCGGCGCGCGTGGAAGGCTTTGGCATCGTCGCGGCCGAGGCGGGAGCGTGTGGCCGTCCGGTTGTGACCACCAACGCTTCCGCGCTGCCCGAAGTCGTGGACGATGGCGAATCGGGCTATTTATGCCGCCTTGACGACGTCGACGACTTCGCCGCCAAGCTCAAGCTCCTAGGTGAAGATGCCGAGCTGCGGCGGGCGATGGGCCTGCGTGGCCGCGCGAAGATCACTGCGAACTTTGGCTACGAGCAGCTCGCGGCTGGTCTCGTTGCCGTCTACCAACGAGTGCTCGCGCGGCAATGACCCTCGCCACTCCCCGATGTGCTTCTTAAAATACCTGTGCTGTTTAGCTCCCACGCTAGCGGCGAAACACATAATCGGGCATACTAGGGCCGCGCCACCAAATTGTAAACGTCCCCGCCCAACCTTGGGAGCCGTTATATGGCTGTTTCAACCGCACATGTTCTGCCGCTGCCACCCGGACCACGCAACCTTCCGATTATTGGCGAAACCATTCAATGGGTGCGCGATCCGCTACACTTTGCGCAGGAGCGGTACGAGCGCTATGGAGCGGTATGGCGGACGCATCTGCTTGGTCGGCCGTGTGCGGTCCTGCTCGGCCCCGAGGCCAACAAATTTATTCTCGGCTCGCACATCCATCTGTTCTCGTCGCGTACCGGCTGGGGCAAGCCGATCACGTCCTTGATCGGCGGCGGGCTATCGCTGATCGACGGCGCGGAACATCGCCGCCATCGACGGATGATCCAGCCGGCGCTGCATGGAGCGATGCTCCAGCGCTACTTCGCGGTTATGCTGACCCGCACCGCCGAGCATACCGCGACCTGGATCGGCCAGCAGCCGCTCAAGCTTTTTGAAGCATTCAAGCAGCTTAGCTTCGATATTGCGGCGCGGCTCATGCTGGGCGCGCAGAGCGACGCCGAGGCAGAGCAGTTCCGTCGTCTGTTTCATGTATTTACTTCCGGCCTGTTCGCGCCGCCCGCTTGGAAGGTGCCCGGCACGCCATATGGCAAGGCGTGGAGAGCGGGCCAGCAGCTACGGCAAACGTTGCAGCTGATTATCGACAGACGGCGTGTTACGGACGTTCAGGTACAGGACGATATTCTGGGCCTGCTGCTTCAAGCGCGTGATGCCGATAATCAAGGTTTTACCGACGAAGAGCTGATCGACGAACTGCTGGTGCTGCTGTGGGCCGGCCACGATACCGTGACCTCGCTGCTGACGTGGACGCTGTATGAGCTGCTGTGCAATGCCCATGTATATCGCCACGCCGTAGCCGAGCAAATGCACGTAGTGGGCGCCGGTCGATTGGAGTTGGCCCACCTCAAACGACTGCCGCTGTTGGACTGCATTCTGCGCGAGGCAGAGCGGCTGCATCCTCCGGCGCCGGGCGGCTTTCGCGGCGTGGTCACGCCCTTTGAGTACGGCGGCTATCGAATTCCGGCGGGCTGGACGGTGATGTACTCGAGCGTGTTCACTCATCACATGTCCACGCTATGGCACGACCCGCCGCGCTTTGACCCTGATCGATTCGCGCCGCACCGCGACGAAGGTCGGAAGCCTTTCACGCTGATTGGCTTTGGTGGAGGTCCCCGCGTCTGCGTTGGGTTTGCCTTCGCGCAGATGCAAATGCGCATCATTGTGTCGCACCTGTTGCGCAACTTTCGCTTCGAGCTGCTCCCGGGCCAGAGCTTCAAGCCCGTGCCGGTGCCAACCAAAATGCCCAAAGACGGCCTGCTCGTCCATGTTCAGGAGCAATCCGCCGCATGACCACGGCCGCCCGATATTCCCCTGCAATGACTAGGCCCTGTGTGTTAAACTACGCACAGATGATCTAGTGAGGCTATGATGGCAGGCGCAATCCATATTTTAGACAAGCTTAATGAGCCCCAGCAGCGGGCGGTACAGGCGCTGGGCGGACCTGTCCTGGTGCTGGCGGGTCCCGGCTCGGGCAAGACTCGCGTGCTGACGCACAGGATCGCGTATCTGATCGCCAACGTTGGCATCGATCCCCACGCGATTCTGGCGGTTACGTTCACCAACAAAGCCGCCAAAGAGATGAAGGAACGGTTGCATACGCTGATTGGCGAGGAGCTGACCAAACGGCTAATGGTGGGAACGTTTCACTCGGTGTGTATTCGCTTCCTGCGCCACGATATCGAAAAGCTGGGCTGGAGCAAAGTGCTGGTCGAGTTTCCGGCCGACGACGCCGTGGCGCATGACGCGCTGGCCCGGCTGGGCGACCGCGCCAGCGTATTAATCTTCGATGCGCGGCGCGAAAACGACGCAGCCAATCGCAGCCGCCGGGCCGTGGTGTACCGTGACAACGACGCGTTGGAGCAGGCATTGACCAGTCTTGCGCGCCAGCCGCAGGTTGTGGTGCAGGCGGACCCGAAGCAATGGCTGCCCCAGAGCGTGCGCGAAGAGGCGATCCGGCGGGGCATCATTACCTACCGCCCCGACTTTACCGTGTACGACGACGACGATCAAACCCGGCTGATGCGGCAGGTCATCAAAGAGCTGAACCTGGACGAGAAGCAATACCCACCGCGCGCGATACACTCCGCGATTTCGCGCGCCAAAAATGAGCTTGTTGGTCCGGCCGAGTTTGCGGCGGTAGGGCGTTCCTACTGGGATGAGATCGTGGCGCGCTGCTATGACGCGTATCAGAAGCGGCTCCAAGCCAACAACGCGCTCGACTTCGACGATCTGCTCGGCCTGACGGTGCGCTTGTTTGATACCAAGCCCCATGTATTGGAAAGCTATCAGAAGCGCTTTGTGCATGTCCTGATCGACGAATATCAGGACGTCAACACCGTCCAATACGTGTTCGCCAAACAGATTTCCGGCCATTACCGCAATCTGTTTGCCGTGGGCGACGAGGATCAAAGCGTTTATGCCTTTCGCGGCGCTAATATGCGCTATGTGCTGCAATTCGAGGACGATTTTCCCGACGCTAAGCTGATCCTGCTGGAGCAAAATTATCGCTCGACTCAAGCTATTTTGGATGTGGCTGGTGCACTGATTAACGCCAGTGGCACGCGTAAACATATTAAGCGCTTGTGGACGCAAAATGACAAAGGTGTTGAAGTCATGCTGCGCGAAGCCTACAACGAGGATGAAGAAGCGCGCATGGTGTGCGATGAGATCGAGCGGCTGCGCGCCAGGGGCGAAACAGAGCTCAGGGATTGTGCGGTGCTGTACCGAACGAATGCGCAGTCGCGGGCGCTTGAAGAAGCGTTTTTGACGCGCGGGATTCGCTACCGCTTGATCGGTGGTGTGCGCTTTTACGAGCGGAAAGAGATCAAGGATGTGCTCGCCTATCTGCGGCTGGTCTCGAATCCATTCGATAGCGTCAGCATGGAGCGGATATTGGAGGCTACACCCGGGATTGGGCGGCAAACAATTGCGCTGTTGGGAACATGGGCTGCGGACCTGGCTGTGCCGATCTACACGGCCTTGCAGCTCCTCGGCGACGAGAGCGAGCAAGTTAGCACGCCATTCAATGCTCGCGCGCGGGCGGCCCTCCTTGGCTTTCTGCAGCTGACGGATGAGCTGATCAAGGCCAAAGAGGACCGCGGCTTGATCGAGCTGCTCGATTTTATCCTGGAGCGGACGCGGTTCCACGATGCCTTGATGCGTGAGCATGGCGACGAAGAGGGCGAGAACCGGTGGGAAAACGTGCTTGAGCTGCGCACCGTCGGCAGCCAGTACAGTAACTTTCCCCGTGAAGCGCAGCTGCCGACCTTTTTGGAAGAGGTGGCGCTGGTTGCCGCCACCGACGATCTGGCGACGGAGCAGGATACGGTAACGCTGATCACGATGCACCAGGCTAAGGGCTTGGAATATCCCAATGTGTTTATCGTCGGGCTGGAAGAAGGGCTGCTCCCGCACTCCCGCTCACTCGAAGATCCGGATCAGCTTGAAGAAGAGCGTCGGCTCCTGTACGTGGCGGCCACCCGCGCCGAACGGCGGTTGTTTTTGTACTACGCCTTTAAGCGTCGGCTGTATGGCCGCGAAAATATTGCCACGCCTTCGCGCTTCCTGGCCGATATTCCACCAGATATGGTGCGGCGCAAGGAGCAGCGGGACGCTCAAACGTCGTCATTTGGCCAAAGCTCGATGTTTACGGGCCGCTCGTCGTTTGGCGCTCGTCCAGCGGGGGCAAGCCAGAAGACACGGGCGGCGACCAGCTGGGGCAGCACCGCGAAGAAAAACACGACGCCACTTAAGCCGGCAGCGACAGCGAAGTTCTCGCCCGGCCAAAAGGTGCGTCACGCGCAGTTCGGCGAGGGCATCGTCGTCTCGTCGGCGGTGAAGGGCGACGATGAAGAGGTAACGGTAGCGTTTGTGGGGCAGGGGGTTAAGCGGCTGCTGGCCGCCTTTGCCCGGCTGGAGGCTGTGAAGGGGTAGGATCTTGAAGGGATGTGCGCGTCATGTATGACAAAGGCGTCATGAATGACGCGAGTACGGGGGGTAGCCTGTGGAGAGCGGAGGCTATGCTCCCTTTTGCGTCGTGGATCGTGCCGCTACGTCGGTGTGCCTCGCCGACCTCCAAAAACAACTGCGTGGCCAATAGTGCACGACTGCGCATCCCTACGTCGACTGCCATCCCGCCCTTTCTCGCTCGGGGGAGAGCGCTCCGGCACATGATGCTGGCTGCGCCCCCGACGCTTGAGCTGCCTAGCCCATGCATGAGGAACCCAGATCGAAATGGATTTGGTCGCGTTTGTGCGGAGAGTGGTACAATCTCGGCGTTTGGTACAGGTTGGACGGTGGTCTTGATGAGCTGGCATCGTCCGTTGTTGTAGACCGAGGCTGTAAACACCCGAATGCAATTGTTCATCCGTCGGCATCACGCTGACCTTGTTGCCGGTGCCGTATTCCTGGCCGCGGCGGTCGCCGTCCTATGGCGACCAATTCTGCGCGGCGAAGTTTTTTTGCCACTCGATCTTGTTGCGCATATGCCGCCCTGGCGCTACTCCTACGAGCGCACCGCTGTCGCCAACGCGTTTCCCAGCGACCTGGTCTTGGAATATTTTCCCCGCCGGCTGATCGCGACCCAAATGCTGCGCGACGGTCACTTGCCGCTGTGGAATCCGTTTGTGCTGGGTGGGATGCCGTTGCTGGCCGACGGCTACTCGGCGCTGTTGTATCCGCTCAGCGTGCTGTTTCTGTTGCTCCCGGTCGGCCCGGCGTTCGGCTGGTTTGCCTTGGTACATCTGGCGTTGGCGGGGCTTGGTAGCTACTGGCTGGCGCGTACCCTCGGCCTTCGTCCAGTTTCGGCAACGCTGGCGGGCGTTGGCTACATGGGCAACGGCTTTCTGATGGCCTGGCTGCTCTTTCCCGAGTTTAGCGCTGTTTCTGCCTGGCTGCCGGTGGCTTTAGCTTGTGTGGAACGTTATGAGCAACATGCGGTGGGTGAGCGTGGGCTGAATATGTATCGCAAGCGTCACTGGGCCTATGCTATTGCGGCCGGCGTTGTGCTAGCGCTATGCGTGCTGTGCCAGCTCCAGCTCGCCTTTTATGTCGGCGGCGCGGTGGCGATTTATTGGCTAGCGCGGCGGGCGCTGACAAAGCCTAGTAAACTTGGGGGCGCGCTGGGAATGCTGCTGGCAGTCGCTGGTCTTTCGCTGCTGCTCAGCGCGGCGCAGTGGCTGCCGACAATTGAGCTGGCTCGTGATAGTCAACGGGTCGGATCAGTAGGCCGTGTGGCGAGCGGTCTTAACTTGCTGCGTTTCGTGATTCCAGCCGCGTTTGGCGGACCCCGTCCCGGCGTGGCGTTGGGCGAGCCTCAGGCAATTCCAGTCTACCCATATGCCGGTCTGCTGCCGCTGCTGCTGGCCCTGATTGGTGCCTGGCATGCGCGAAATTCACAACGTGCCACGTTGCTGCTGCTCGCGCTGACCACCCTCGGCCTGACTGCGACGCCCGCGGAAGTGCTGCGGCAGATTCCGCTGCTCAATCAGCTGCCAGGCACGGATCGCTGGACGATGGTGTTGGCGCTAGCGCTAGCCCTGTTGGCTGGCTTTGGTCTTGAGGAGCTCCTTGACGTGGGGCCTGCTGCTGCGGAGTTGGAAACGAGTGTGCGATCGTCTCCCAGACTGTTGTGGTTGAGCCGGGGATTGGTTGCAGCCGCGCTGCTGGCGCTCGGCGCTGCTTTGCTGTGGCATCTGCAGCTGTTCACCCCTCGATCGCGCTATGGCGAGTACCTGTCGCTGTTGTACCAGGGGCTGCGGCTGTTCCCGCTGCTGGTCGCGCTCGCGTCGCTCCTGCTGGCATTGCTGCTGCTGGTGCTACGCGTCGTGGGTGCGCTACAGTCGCGGTACGTTCGCACCATTCTCGGCGCGGCGGCTGTGCTGCTGGTTGCGCTTGATCTGGGTTGGTACGGGCTGCCCGTGCAAAGTAGTGCCGATCCCGAGCGCTTATTCCAGCCCACTGCCGATCTGCTGGCCGCGCTTGGGCCCGCGGCGGTGCGCAACAACCTTTCGGGCGATATGGTCTATCCGCCGACCCGAACAAGTCACTTCCTGGCCCAAGATCGCGAGCTGTACCGGGTGCTGGCGGCCGATTATCCATCGTTTCAGCCTAACCTTCCCAGCGCCTTCGGGATTCAAGATCCACGTGGCTACGCCTCGCTCTTTTCGCGACAGTATTTGCAGTTTGCCCGGGCCTGGGAGGGCAAGCTGAGCGACGATCCAGGTTGGGTGCGGGTGTATCTTGCCGAAGCCTACAAAGCGCGGCGGCTGCTGGATCTGATGGGTGTCCGCTATGTGCTTTTCAATCCGCAAAGTCCGAATGAACAACACTATCCCAACCTTGAGCTGGTGCAGCGGGGTGATGAAGGCGCAATTTACCTTAACCCAACCGCGCTGCCCCGTGCTTTTCTGGTGCACACTGCCGAAACATTTCCCGATGCTACAGCGCTGCTCACGCGGCTCACGGCGGCCGAGTTCCCGGTCGGCCAGACCGTGCTGCTGTCTGAGCCAGCTCCGCCACTGCAGCCCGCGGCGGCTGGCGCCCACGAAAGCACGACGGTGACGAGCTATACGCCCAATCATGTGACCATCGCAGTGCAGGCTAGCGCACCGGCCATGCTGGTTATGAGCGATACATTGTATCCCGGCTGGGAAGCTACTGTGGATGGACGCCCAACGAAGGTCTATGCGGCGGATTTGGTGCTGCGTGGCGTGGCAGTACCGGCGGGTGAGCATCAGGTGGAATTCCGCTATCGTCCGCGCTCATTGGTGATCGGCGCTTGCCTGAGCTTTTTGGGATTGACGCTTGTTGCGATCATGCTCGGCCTGCTGTGGCGCGGCAGCAACAGGCCGGTCACGTCTTGATCTTCCACCTGTTGCGCCAACAGTTTCTAGCCACGCAGCTTTGCCAGCTCGCGTAGCCGCACATGTCGTACCCAGGAGTAAGCACCACGCTTGGATTGCAGGCAGCGCTGAAGGTTGCATCCGATAATTCCGGTTCCCAGCTCCCGACCATTCGCCCAAAAATCAAGGCTGCCTTCAACAACGTCTACGCCATCGCTGAGGCCGTAGGTCTTGCCGCTTCGATCCACGCCCGAGAATGGCCCGACATACATGTTGACGTGCCCAGCACGTGAAGACGGTTTGTTGGAGCCGTAGACCAGAATATCGCCCGGATACCAGTCGCGTGGGTTGGTTATTTCGACAAGCTCGGGGGTGCCCCGGTCCGGGTGGTAATAATCTGCCATATGGGGATTGGCAGCGCTGCTCCAGGTAATGTTACAGCCGGCTGCCTTCAACACAATGCTGACGACATCGGCGCAGGCAAAATCTTTGTAGCGGGGATGATTGGGATCGGACAGGAATCCAGCGCCGTAGCACATTCGGCGCAAATCAGGCGGCAGCGTGTCGAAGACGTGCGCATCGTCACCCAGCATCGCCAAGGCTTGCGCGATCAGCAGCTGGATCTTGGCCGGCAGTGTTGCGTGGTCTGGCCGGGCTGAGCGGACATTGCTTGTCGGCCGGGCAGCATTGCCGACGAGCGGAACCAGCAATATCGGCTGCGTCACCTGCGCGTTAACGACCACCGGCTGCACAAAGCGCTGGTAGCCAGCCGTCTCGATACGCAGCTCATATGCGGCAGCCTGTGATAATGAAAAGCTGTAATTCCCCTGCGCGCCGGTGCGCGTTTCCACAACGCCGCCGGGCACGGTCGTCTCTTCAGGAATGAGGTAGGCCTTGTACGGTCGGAAGAGCCGTCCGTCGGCGTGCAGCTGCGGATTCCGCAGCAGTGCTTCGTCGCGGAATTGCTCCCATGTAATGCCCCGCACCTTGGGCTGCACCTCCTTGCTCCAGCATTCCCAGCGTGAGCCGCCAAACCCTGTTAGCTGACGAGTCCACTGTACCTGTGGTGTTGGCGGTAAGAATTTCACGCCGGGTACTGCTTTGAGCGCGCTGGCTGGCCCGTAGAGCCGGATGGTAATGCCGTTGAGCGGCGTAATCGTGGTTGACGCGGCAACGCGACCGGAAAGTGAAAACACGGGCATACAAAAAACCACCCTCCATAATACGATCATCTGTAGCAGAACTAGCCCACATTATACGCTGCTGCGTCAATTGCTTTGCAGCGGCTGCCAGCTGCTCTACACGGCACGACCTTTGATACAGGCAGCGCCATAGCCTATCAATCTCGTGCTCGGCACGACTGCTGGAATACGCAAGGAGCAAACAATGATCGAAGTCGCGATCATGATCGAAGGGCAGAATGGCCTGACATGGGAGCGGTGGCAGCGTATTGCCACAGCGGTCGAGGAGGGAGGTTTTGTTGGCCTGTACCGCTCGGATCATTTCACAAATCCGGAGCCGCCCAACATCGATTCGTTAGAATGTTGGATTTCGCTAGCTTGGCTGGCAAGTCATACCAAGCGCATCGAATTTGGGCCCCTCGTGTCGCCGGTGTCGTTTCGCGACCCGGTCATGCTCGCACGGCAAGCGCTGGCTGTGGACGATCTGTCGGGTGGTCGCCTGACATTTGGTGTTGGCGCCGGCTGGCAGGTGCGGGAACATGCCAATTTTGGCTATGAGCTGCTTGACAAGCAGCGGCGGTTGGCACGTTTCGAGGAAAGTGTCGAGGTGATGAGCCGCTTGCTGCGAAGCGACGAGCCGGTCAGCTTCGAGGGCCAGTTCTATCGCCTCCATGAGGCCATTCTGCTGCCCCGTCCAAACCGGGCTGGTGGCCCACCGCTGCTGATCGGAGGTAATGGTCCCCAGCGGACGCTACCTCTCGCCGCGCGGTACGCGACAGAATGGAATGGCGTGATGGCGCCTCCCGCCACCATCGCGGAACGCAACCGGCAGCTCGACGAACTACTGCGGCAGCAAGGTCGGCAGCCCGCCGACCTGCGGCGTTCGTTCATGACCAACGTCGTCTTTGGCCGCGATGACGCGGAAGTGACGCATAAGCTTCAAGGTCGGGACGCCAGCGAGCTCCAAAGTCGCGGCTTCATGGTGGGCACTGCCGATGCGGTTGTGGCGCAGATTGGCGCGTATGCCGACGCAGGCGTGCAGCGGATCATGCTGCAATGGCTGGACCTCGACGACCTAGACGGGCTGGCAGCGTTGGCGCAGGGTGTGTTACCTCAGCTGTGAGACCAGTGTCCAATACGTGCAGTGGTGACAGATCTGCTCAGCAAATGGGCAGGACTGCTCCGGCCGTTCATAGGAGACCGACGAGCAATGTTCCCGCCCAAGAACGAGAGCATTGCTTGAGCCATGTGATCGCACCTGATTCATTTGCTGGCTGCCAGATCCAGGCGTATCGTTGCACTATCCCCGGATCGCCTCCATATACCGCTGCGCCGAACGTTTCACGGCGTTCTTGGCATCGTGCCGCACGACACTATCAAACCAAGCGGCGTAGAGCCGGTCAAATGCAAACGGGTCTACGGCGTCAACAATCCGCTTCACTGCGTGGGGTGACAGCGGGATCAGATTGGGAAAGCTATACATAAAGCTAACATACCGCCGATCCTGTACCACGTTGATAATATCGCCCGTGAGCAGCGCGCCACGCTGCTCCGCGCCTGCCGTCCAATGCAGCACAGTACCGCCGGGAAAGTGTCCGCCACCCCGGATCAACGTAAGCCCTTCCCATAACGAGTGGGTATCACCTTCCCAAAAAACAATGGCGGGATCGGGACGCATCACCCATTCCTGGTCCAGCGCGTGTAAGTAGATTGGCACGTTGCCGAAAGCCCGGCTCCACTCCACCATCGAAGAGTAATAGTGCGGGTGCGAGATAGCGATGGCCCCTAACCCGCCCAGTTCTTGCACGGCGGCTACCGTGGCGTCGTCGATCAGCGAGATACAGTCCCACAGGACGTTGCCTTGAGGCGTTTGGACGAGCAGCGCTCGCTGACCAATCCCAAAGTGCGGATCAGTTCCGATGCCAGTCAAACAGGGCTCTTCGGCCTTGATCGTGTTGTGGTGTTGATCTTGAAGATCCCCTAACGTGGTCCAGGTCTGGCCATTCCAATTGACATATTGACGTTCGTCTTCACAGATCGCGCAGTGTTTGGGTGGCTGGTATGTGGCCGCGAACTGCGTGCCACAGGTTGTGCAAATGTAGTTCTGCATATGGGTTCCTTGGCTAAGGCTATTGCGACAGGATTGCACGGAGAGAACTAAAAGACCAAGGCGCGACTGACCGGGATTAATTGTTGTGATCGGTGTATCTTCAGCGTTGAGCGGATGTGGCAGGCAACTTGGCAGCTGCATGCTCGGTCCAAACCGCAACTCGTGAGATGCTGCTGGCTTGGTAAGAGCCTGGCAGAGTTGAAAGACTGCGGCCCATTGTGCGTCGCAGGTGTGGTCCAGCGCCAGCCAAGTGACACCCAGCGTGTGGCTAAGGTGTCACTTGGTCAACGCGCAGCTCTTACTTGCGGTTAAAGAGCGCGCGCAGCGCACTGTCGACCGTAGGATACTTGAATTGGTAGCCGAGCTCTTGCGCCTTACGCGGCACTACCCGCTGGCCCTCGGTCAGCATATTCGCGATCTCGCCCAGCATGACCCGTAGGGCAAACGCCGGAACCGGTAGCCAGGATGGACGGTTCATCACGCGCCCCAGGGCCTTGCTAAACTCTTTGTTGGTCACCGTCTCGGGTGCGGTGGCATTCAAGGGTCCGCGCACCTGCTCGTTTTCCAACGCCAGCATGATCAAGCCAACCTCGTCCTCCAGGTGTACCCACGGAAACCACTGGTTGCCCGACCCGATCGGCCCACCGACGAAAAGCCGGAAGGGCAGGGCCATCAGCGGCAAAGCACCATTCTCAAAATCAAGCACAACGCCTGGCCGTTTGAGTGATGCTCCCTTGAGGTCGAGCGGCAGTCCAACGCCACGCTTGTCCGAGCCGATCACCACGCCGGTACGCAGCAAAACGGTCCGAATGCCTAGTTGTTCCGCTTTCGCTGCCTCCGCCTCCCACTCCTTGACCACTTCCGCCAAAAAATCATTACCCGGGCTGGCGCTTTCGTCCAGCTCGGTCGCATCCCGCGGCCCATAATAGCCAATCGCTGAGGCGGATACAAAGACTTTCGGCTTGAGATTCGCTTTGCGCATGGCGTTGACGATGCCGCGCGTGCCAATGACCCGGCTATTCTTGATCTCCTGCTTGTAAGCCTGGGACCAGCGCTGAGCAAAGTTGTTCGCGCCGGCCAAATGAATAACCGCATGCGCTCCATCAATTGCGGCGGCCCATGGTCCGTCTTCGGCGGACGTCCAGGCTACAAATTCGGAACCATTGCGCATGGTGCGGCGCGCTGCTTCCGGGTTGCGCGAAAACACAACCACGCGGTATCCCCGCGCCTCCAGCTTGGCGCAAACTTTTCTGCCAACCAGACCGGTCGCGCCGGTAACGATGACTCGTCGTGCATCTGCCATGCTCTACGCTCCCTTGCTGCAAGTCGTCCTGTGCAAACCCTGTGCAAATAATACTCCCTTCACCATCATAGGTCTAGTGGTGTCCAAGGGCAAGCGGCTAAGGCAGTATTATGATCTCGGTTCTGTGGTTGATATGCCGGTCGTGGTCGTTATGTGCAGCGTGGTAGGGCGTGTGGTCCATAATGTGCTGCTGCTGGTGCGACACCAAGGAGGTTATATGCCCACGTTTGATATCGTAGACGGTATGGCACTCTTTTACAACGACGAAGGACAGGGCGAACCCGTGCTGCTGGTGCATGGGTTTCCGCTTTCCAGCGAGCTGTACAAGCCGCAGCGGGCCGCGCTCGCCCATCGCTACCGTGTGATCACGCCCGATCTGCGGGCGATGGGCCGGAGTGATGTGCCGACCGACGGTGTTTATTCGATGGATGTGTATGCCGACGATCTGGTCGCGCTGCTCGACCACCTTGGCATCAGCATGATCACCGTTGGTGGTCTGTCGATGGGTGGTTACATCGTCTTTGCGCTGATGCGCCGCCATCCTGAGCGCATCAAGGGTGTGATCTTGATGGACACCAAGGCGGGAGCCGATACCGAGGAAGGCCGGGCTGGTCGGCGTAAGATGGCCGAGCAAGCACGGGCGGAAGGAGCGGCCGCAGTGGCCGAGGTGATGCTGCCCAAAATGCTTACCGAGCGAACGCGCACCGAGCAGCCGGAACTGGCAGCGTTTATGCGCGACATGATGGCCGCAACACCCGTCGAGGGCCTGGTTGGCGCGCTGGACGCACTCGCAAACCGCCCCGATTCGACTGATACATTGGCGCAGATTCAGGTGCCGACGCTGGTGATCGTGGGCAGTGAGGATACGCTTACGCCGCCGAGTGAAGCGGAAAAAATAGCGGCCGGAATTCGAGGCGCGCAGCTGGTAGTGGTTGAAAACGCTGCGCACGCCGCGAATGTGGAACGGCCGGATCAGGTGAACGAGGCGCTTGAGGCCTTTTTAGACCGACTTGGTTGAGCGATCAGCACATTTTGCCGATGCCTGTCGTCCTGCTCATCTCCTGGTGTTTTGGTGACACCAATCGGTTTCGGCTCGCGAAACCCTCCAGCCCGAGCCGGGATATCGTTAGGCCAAGGAGCACGGTCAATCAGTGGCAGTGCTCCTTGGTTGCGTCTCGGCATGATAAAGGGCAAAAGTCGGAGCAGCCGACCTTACGTTACCGTAGGTCGACCAGCTCATGGATATTGCCGCCTACTGGCTGCTTGGTAAACTGGCGATCCTGTGCTTCAACGGCCATCGGCATGCTGCGGGGCGCCAGCGTCACCCGCATGTGCCAGTCGATCTGCGTGCCCACTTGGACGGCAGGTCGGTAGCGCTGCAGCAGCATGGCCAGAACCAATTTGATCTCCGTCATGGCGAAGGTTGCGCCGATACACATGCGCGGACCGGCGCCAAAAGGCAGATACTCGTAGGGTGATGGATCGATGGTTTCCCAGCGCCGCGGGATAAACTTGTCGGGCTCAGTGTACAGCTCGGGCATGTGGTGCGTAATATACTGCCCAAAGGTGACGATCGTGTCCTTGGGCAGGCTGTACGGTCCTAGCTCGAATGGGGCGGTGCTGATGCGTGATGTCAGCGCGGCCGGTGGGAGCAGTCGCATGCTCTCTTTGATCACCTGTTCAAGCTTGTGGAGCTTGCCGATCTGTGCCACGCTCGGCGTTGCCCCGCCAAGCACGCCGTCAAGCTCGTCCACGACATCCGCAAAATCTCCTGGATGCTGGGTTAGCAGGAACAAGGTCCAGGTTAAGGCGTTGGAACTTGTTTCGTGGCCGGCAATAAACAGCGTGTTGGCTTGCCCGATCAGCTCCATATCGCTCATCTTGCCGCCTTCCTCGTCCCGGGCATGGAGCAGGGTCGCCAACACATCATGCTGATCGGCTGGATTGGCGCGCTTGATCGCGATCAGCTCCATAATCTCCCGCTCAAACCACTCGCCCAAGCGCAGCACCCGATGGTACGGCGTTCCCGGAAGATCGATGGGAAACATAGCGACTGCGGGCGAAAACACGCCGGCATCGAGCAGCAGGCGCAGCGACTCGCCGACCCCATGCACGCCATGAGCGAGATCAAGCCCAAAGAGTGTCTTGACCGCAATCCGCATGGTCAGCTCGCGCATCTCCTCGGCCATGTCCAGCTGCTGTCCGGGACGCCACCGGCTCAGCATGGCTTCGGTGTAGCTCACCATGTCGGCGCAATACCCCTCGACCTGCTTGCGGTGAAAGGCGGGCATCATCAGCTTGCGCTGCTGCCGGTGCTGCTCGCCGTTCATGTTCAACAATCCAATGCCCCGCCGACGCTCCTTGCTGCGCTTGGGCGTGATCGTTTCAAAGATCGTGTAAAAGAGTGTCGCATTGCTGAGCAGGATCCGGTTATACTCGGGTCCGAACGCAAAGATCGACGAGGTGTCGCCGCGCTGAATGCCAGAAAGCGGGCCGTAGGTCTGGTAGTGGTGCCGCAGGTAGCGCAGCGGGTCATGTAACAGTTTGTATGATTGAAGCGCGCGGCCAACGAGCGGCAGCGGCGTGGGGCCGGGAATGACCCTTGTAGCGAAACTTGCTGTTGCCATAATCTATCTCCTAGCGTGACATACACTTACTCGAAGCCGACGCTGCTTGGGTTGAGTATATGTATATTGTAGCCCGATTGGATTGCGGCGTGAGGATGTTCGCCTCCGGCTTTTTGGCTGGGAGGTACGCCCGCGCCGCCTAGCTGCGCTATCATACCAACAGGGTTATATAAACGAGGGAGAGCAAGAATTATGGTGGATCAGCAGGCGCTGCAACAGGCGGTCGACGAGCTCGGCATTGGAGCTATTCAACGGCATATCTTGCTGTGCGCCGATCAGCGCGAGCCAAAGTGTGCTCCGCACGCCGAAACGATGGTTGCCTGGGAGTTTCTCAAGCAACGACTCAAACAGCTCGGCCGGCAGCAAGGCTCGTCGATTATTTATCGCAGCAAAGTGAACTGCTTACGGGTGTGTGTCGCGGGTCCGATAGCTGTGGTTTATCCGGAGGGAACATGGTATCACTCATGCACGCCGGAGGTGCTTGAGCGCATTATTCAAGACCATCTGATCCGGGGGCAGATCGTGGAAGAGTATGCCTTCGCGCAAGATCCGCTGTGCAATCTAGGCGCGTCGCTGGAATAGCATGATCGGCGTGAGCTGACAGCGGTTGTCGGAGCAGACGTCGGCGCGCCCAATCCATAACCCCCATTGTTGTCGGAGCCCAGCTAGCGAGCACATGGCGCTGTTCTGCAAATCTTGGCATGTCGTAGGGGTGTATATTCAAACTGGTTCCCCGCAATATACCCGTATCAGCGCACACCCGCCAATGATTGCTCCATCCAGCTTACCGGCAAAATCAGGGGGCCGGTCACAACTCCACGTGCGAGATATTGCTGCATTTCCGGTTCCAACGCCAGGCGGTGGATTAAGCCAAGGATCAAGGCGGCAACGAGCAGCCCCTGGAGCAGTGCGGGCACTACGCCCAATAGCTTGTTGATCCGGGCCGCGTGCCAAGCCCGAGGGATGGCGCGGTTGAGCAGCCATGTCAGCACACCAACCAACAACATAATCGCTGCGCAGAGCGCGAGCGTGCGTAGGATCATTGCCTGTAATTCACCCCGGTTACTGATCCCGACGCTCAGAAGCAGCGTTACGAACGCAATCAGCAGCAAGCCAAGCAGTCGGGTTAGGCCGCGTATCAAACCCTGGTGGTAGCCGCCCGCGCCAATCAATACCAGCGAGGCGAGCACAGCCGCATCAAGTGGAGTCATCTATGTTCCTCACAGTAGCGCCGGCCATAACCAAACGCGTGCGCTATAATGTCCCGTATGTCTTCTAAACGATTCCAAAAAGCGATCCTTAAGTCGCTTAAACATACGCCACGTCTCGAAACCTGGCCTTGCCGGCATTTCCCGGAATGCGGCGGCTGTGCCATGCAAGATATTGCGTACAGTGACCAGCTGTCAGCTAAGCGGAGCGCTTTGCAACAGCTGTGGGCAGATACACTGCCCGCCTCGTTGCAGGACGGCTACACGGTGCTTCCAGCGCCGGCTCCTTTTGGCTACCGGCTGCGGATGGACTATGTGTGTTCCGACGACCGCTTTGGCTTGCGTGTACGCAAGCGCTTTTACGCGATCGTCGATCTGCACGAGTGTCACCTGATTCCGCGCTCGCTCTTTCCTGTGTTGCGCGACGTGTACGCCGGCGCCCGCGAGCAAGGTATTCCTGATTACAACGTGTACCACAATACAGGATTTTTGCGCTATCTGGTCGCTCGGCGCAACGTTCGTGATGAATGGCTGCTCTCGTTTGTAACAGCGGAGCAGGCCTACGCGGAGCAAATGGCGGTGGCAGCCCAGACGGCGTTGGAGGCTGGGGCAGCCAGTGTGTGGTGGTTGCTCAATCCTCGCCACGCCGACCTATCCTTCGGCGAACCGGTCGCGCACTGGGGTGCAGAATACCTGCCACAATATGTGCTTGGCCGGACATTACACATGGGACCGAACACGTTCTTCCAAAATAATGTGGAGGGTTTTGAACAGATCCTGCGCTACATCACGCCCTACGTTGCGGGAGCGGAACGACTGATCGATCTGTATGCCGGCGTTGGAACCATCGGGATCTGCTTAGCAGAACATGTGAAACAGGTTTTCGCGGCCGAGCTGAACGACGAGAGCGTCGCGCTTGCTCAACATAATATTCGACTTAACGCGCTCGAAGGCCGGGTTGTTGTTGTCCAAGCGGATGTGGCGAACCTGCTCCAAGCTAACCGCATCGTCCAAGGCAGCGCCGGCGATGTGCTGGTCGTCGACCCGCCGCGGGCCGGCCTTGGTCCCGATGTGTGCGCACTGCTCAACGACTACGGTCCACAGCGGATCGTGTATGTTTCCTGCAACGCGCTGACTCAGCATATCGACTGCCAGCTGCTGCAAACGCGCTACGAGCTGGTCGCAGCGCAGGGCTTCGACCTGTTTCCGCAAACGTATCATTGCGAACATGTGGTGATTTTGGAACGCCGGGCGGATGCCTAAACGCTGGCGGGGGTTTTGTTGGCGGAGGATGCGTGCTGAGCAACCTTGCGGCATATCTCAATTCGCTGCTGCCCGACCATGCGCGTCCTGAGGGCCGGGAGGACGAGAGTACTAGTGTGCCG
>JADDQF010000083.1 GCA_016781505.1 bacterium | reverse complement strand
ATGGCCTCCACACCCCGAACGCCAATGGCCATCTCCCCCTGCTCGGTGACGACCCAATCCGTCCCAACGAGTTCTACTTTCGGTTTGTCGACGACATTATCCGCATGGCAGCCGACAAAGGCTTGTATATTGGCTTGCTGCCTACCTGGGGCGATAAAGTCCATGGCGGGCTGTGGGGCACTGGGCCGGTGATTTTCACAAGCGAAAATGCCCGGGCGTATGGTCACTACTTGGGGCAGCGCTACCGCAACGACCCCAACATCGTGTGGATTTTGGGCGGCGACCGGCCAGCTTCCGGCTACGAAGCGGTATGGACAGGGCTGGCGGAGGGGATCACCGCGGGCTTGGGCTACCGTCCATTGTTTACGTATCATCCCAACGGTGGAGCAAGCTCGTCAGCGGCGCTCCATGATGCGCCCTGGCTTGATCTGCACATGCTGCAGTCGGGACACGCGCTGCAGGATGCGCCCAACTGGGAGATGATCACAGCCGACTATGTGCGCAGCCCTGTCAAGCCAGTGCTGGATGGCGAGCCGAACTACGAGGACCATCCAATCGATCCGTTTCGGCGCACTTGGCAGGTGGAGTTTGGACGCTTCCGAGATTATGATGTGCGCAAGCAGGCCTATCGCGCCGTCTTCGCCGGGGCGTGTGGCCACACATACGGCCATCATGCGGTTTGGCAGTTTTGGACGCTGCAGCGTAAACCGATCAATTTTCCAATGCCGACCTGGCAGGAGGCGCTGTTGGCGCCGGGTGCCACGCAGCTGATCCATTTCAAACAGCTGCTGCTTTCCCGCCCATATCTCAGCCGCATCCCAGCGCAGGAAATGCTGGTTGGAGAAGCGATTATTGGCCCGGCGAACAAGAACGCCCATCATGATCCTATGCGGGCTGCTCATCCACGGGCCACTCGCTGCGCCGACGGGACGTATGCGCTGGTGTACGTGCCACAAGCCGAACAACAGATCCGCGTCGATCTGCGGGTCATTTCCGGCGCTGTCAACGCCTGGTGGTTCGATCCGCGGAACGGCAAGGGGTATAGCGCAGGAACGTACCCCAATGACGGCGTTGTCGCATTTACCTCGCCGATCGCAGGGCCGGACTGGGTGCTGGTGCTGGACGATACGGCACACGGGTTTCCTGCTCCAGGCGTCATTTCGGATAAATAAGCGCTGCCCAACCTGACATGGTCAAGCGATGCAAATGGATCGACCTCGGGTTTTTAGCCACTTGATGTGGGCTGCGAACCTCCGCGCACTGCTCTTGCTGATGGAGCAGGGCTGTTGATCGCTATCTATAAAGCACGTTTATCGGCATTGATTCACAAAGGTGGCCTTTGAAGACAAAACAGATCGTGCAGCCGACAAGCAGCACATCCGCGCAGTCGTGGCAAGCCGCACCGGCGCTCGCCGTTGTCATTTTACATTTTGGACTGTTTGGCTGTTTATCAGGAGTCAACGGCGTTCTTTGGGCCGAGCTGCTCGCCGTTTTGCAGGTAGGCGAGGGTCCGTTTGGCACGGCGCAACTAACCTCCACGCTGGTTGCAACCATGATCCTGCTGCGCTACGCTGCCCTGTCAACCTGGTTTGGCCCAAAACACCTTACCATCATCGGGCTGGTGCTGGCCGCCGTGGCAATGCTGATCCTGACAACCATCACCACGCTGTGGGGCTTCGTCGCCAGCCTGGCGCTCCTCGGCGCGGGAACCAGCTTGCTGGACGGTGCCATGAATCAGACCGCCATCGATTGGGAACACGCCACACGCCGCCCGGTGATGAACTTTATTCACGCCTGTTTCAGTGGCGGGGCTGTGCTGGGATCGCTCAGCGCCGGTGCTGGCCTTGGCGCTGGCTGGAGCTATGGCCAAGTGCTGGTCACCGTGGCGCTGATCTATGGAATCTCGGCCGCTTTGACGCTGACGGTGCGCTTTCCCCCGGTCACCACGCCAGCCACCACGGCAGAGCCAGGCGCGTGGCGACCAATCGTGCGCAACCCGACGCTTCGGGCGCTGATGCTGATCTGTGGTCTCAGCATTATTGTCGAAAGCGTAATCTTTCTGTGGGCCGTGATCTATGTTCGCACCGAGCTGGCGGCGCCCGTTGTGCTGGGCAGCGTAGCGTTCGCGGTGTTTAACGGCGCGATGTTTGTTGGCCGGCTGCTCAACGGGCCGATTGTAGCACGACGGGGAGCCGGGACATCGCTGCTCCTGTCCGGCGCGGGCTTGATTCTAGGCACCGGCATATTGATCGCCACGAACAACGTCACCATTGCCATTGGCGCCCTGATGCTGCTCGGCCTAGCGATCGCCGGCATATTTCCCACAGTTGTTGCGGCGGCTGGCAGTGTGTTGCCGGGACAAAGCGGAGCCTTGACGGGCGCGTTGATGACGCTGGCCTATCTATGTTTTATGCTGGCCCCGCCGGTGATCGGTTGGTTAGCTGAATGGAGCTCGCTACGCATCGCCTTTATTGTGGTCGGCTTATGCGGCGTGGGCACGGTCTGGAATGCATGGCGGCTTCCCAAATAGGCAGCAATTGCGGCAGCCGGTGGAGAACGGCACCGGGCGTAATCAAGCAACAGTTAGATTTGGCACATCAGTAGCATGTGGGATGAGCTTCGTTTTGGACAAGCGAAATGAATGTCGGTATCACTGATCGGCAGCTGACGATGAAACTGAAGCTTCAGTCTCCCGTAACAGTACCGGAAACATGTGTTACGGACGGTCACACAACTAAAGAATGCCCAATCCGTTTGTATCTAACTTGTGCTGAGGCTAACCGGGTCACCGAATAGCGTAGCCCCACGAAGCCCTGAACAACGGGGGACGGTACTCATTGCGGACACTTCGCCCAAGCGAGATTCAGGGCGTGCTCATCGTGTGCGGTACGCAACCTGCTCTGATCTGTAGCAAACAGTTCAACATTCATCAGATCGTGACGCTGCTGAGGAATGTCGATCAAACAGAGGGAGGCACACGGTGCATTATCGAACAATGGGCAAAACCGGCTTGCAGGTGTCGGAGATCGGATTTGGAGCCTGGGGCATCGGAAAATCCGGCTGGGTCGGGGCCGAAGACGACGAGTCGTTGCGCGCGCTCAACCGGGCGATCGATCTGGGCTTGAATTTTATCGACACGGCGTATGGCTACGGCGAAGGCCACAGCGAGCAGCTGATCGGCCAAGTGCTGCGCGAACGCTCCGAGCAAGTGTACGTCGCTACCAAGATTCCGCCCAAAAACCGGCAATGGCCGGCAGCGCATACCACCCCGGTGGAAGAAACGTTTCCCGGCGAGTATGTACGGGAATACACCGAGCGCAGCTTGCGCAATCTCGGCGTCGAAGCGCTCGATGTCCAACAATTCCATGTGTGGTCGGATACGTGGATGGATCAAGGCGACTGGCTCGACGCTGTGCAGCAGCTCAAAACCGAGGGCAAGATCCGCTTTTTCGGGGTATCGATCAACGACCACGAGCCGAACAGTGCCCTCAAGCTGGTGCGCAGCGGCGTGGTGGATGTGGTGCAGGTGATCTATAACATCTTTGACCAAAGCCCAGAAGATGAGCTCTTCCCGGCGTGCCAAGAGCACAACGTCGGCGTTATTGCCCGAGTACCCTTCGATGAAGGCTCGCTGACGGGCACGATCACGCCCGAGACCGAATTTCCGGCCGAAGATTGGCGCAATCATTATTTTCGGGATGACCGCAGGCGTGACGTGTTCGAGCGGGTCCAGGCGATTGCACAAACGCTGAAGATCGACCTGGAGCAATTACCGGAAGTGGCGCTGCGCTATATTTTGAGCCATCCCGCGGTGTCAACTGTGATCCCGGGCATGCGTCGTCTGCGCAATGTCGAGCGCAACATGGTGGTGGGTGACGGCCAAAGCTTGCCCGCCGATCAGGTGCAGCAGCTCAAGGCCCATCGCTGGATCCGCAACTATTACAAATAAGCCTAGCGCCGAACATGTGATATTGAGCGAGCACAAGGCGAGGTAGTGATACCTCGCCTCGTTTTTGCCCGTCGTTACGCCTACGGATAGCGGCTGAATGGGATTATCGGTCTCTGTGTTGCCTTTCGTGATTTGTGCCAGCGCACCGCGTTGTACGTACATATCGTCATGCTTCCTCACAGCGTTGCCATGCGACAACCTCGCGATAAGGAATATCGCCTCCAAATATGTCCAAGCTGCTGCCAATGGTTAAATCCACACGTCCTCGCCCGATGCGTTTCACGTCGTCCAAATCTGTTAAGCACCTTGCCCCACCGGCATAGGTGACTGGTAGCGGTGACCAGCCCCCCAGTTGCTCGATGAGGGCTACATCGATCCCAATGCGCTGCCCTTCAACATCGACACCATGCACCAAAAATTCCGCACAGTAGGTGCCAAGCCACGCAAGCGTTGCCTCATTCACTTGCACCGTGGTAAACCGTTGCCAGCGATCCGTCACCACCCAAAACGCCTCACCCTGTCGACGGCAACTGAGGTCGAGGACCAACCGTTGGGCGCCAACGGTTGTTACCAGTCGTCGTAGCCGCTCTACATTAATCTGCCCATCGCGAAACACGTAGGAGGTCACAATGACGTGGCTGGCTCCGGCGTCTAAATACTGTGCGGCGTTCTCGGGCGTCACACCACCGCCATAGTGCATGCCGCCTGGAAAGGCACTGAGGGCGGACAGTGCAGCCTGGTGGCTGGCCGCATCAAGCGCGATGACGTGACCGCCGGAAAGGCGATCTGCCTGATACAGGCGCGCATAGGTTGCCGGTTCTTGCTCGGTTTCAAAGTTGGTCACCGCTTGCTGCACATCGCCATTGCGGATGGACCCACCGACAATTTGCACGACACGACCACCGCGCAGATCAATACATGGGCGAAAACGCATGATAACCTCACCGATCCAAGTACGACGTGTAGCATACACTGTAGCAGCGATCGTGTATCGAATTTTCTGTAAAAGCTGAGAACATCTTTTCAAGATAGGGAATTGCAAAGCCAAAAGTGGTTCGGCTCGTCAGACATTTTACTGAAAGACTGGTACACGACTCATTCCGACAATGCGTTAGGCCGACGGCCGGTAACGCCGTTCACCGAATAAACAGCGGACGCTGCGGTCATTTTGTCTGTGATATGGCGCCTACTGGCAGCTGATGCAGTGCGTCTAGCTCAGGCAGCACGACAACACTTTCCTGCTCATGGGGATCGGTGCGTGCCAGCACGGCGACAGCTTCGGATGAGCTGGTGTTGTACGGCTGGTGCGGCATACCCGCGGGAATATACAAGAACTCGCCGGCGCGCACGCGTAGATGCTGTCCGAGCCGCTCGCCATACCACATCTCGACCTCGCCGTTCAGCATGTAGATTGCGGTTTCGTGGTCTTGGTGCAGATGCGCGTTGGCGCGCGCAGCGGGCGGAATACGAACGAGATGCATGCAAATGCCTTGCGCCCCAACCGTTTCCGCCGCAATGCCGGCGAAATAGGTCAACCCTTGCTGTCCCACGTATGTTTCGTCAGGCCGGATGATTTGGCACGTTGGCTGTGGCTGATAAGCCGGCGAGTCCGTGGTGTGTTGTGACATGCCTGTGCTCCTGAACTACTGGAATCTGAGTGAAGATACCACGGCTGGCATGGTCGCATATTCGACTTTTGTCTCGTCTGCCACGGCCGAAAGTGGGGCTGGTTACCCGATAGGTCAGCAGGGGTTTTTGGCTGATTGCGTACAACAGCAGCACATGGTAGGAGCATACGCTTCACGCCAAGCCAAGCAGCTGAACGATAGACTATGGCGGCTCAGCCTTGCTGTTCCCATTTCGGCTGATGCCCGTCTACATCCGTAAAGCCATATTCCGCAGCCAAGGAGCGCGTCATCAGGACACCGCCAGTTTTTTGCATGATCTGTGGATCTGTTGCGAGCGCCACAACCGCTCGCCCGACAAAAAGCGGTGTTTCCATCCACGGCAGCAGCTGCTTACTCTTGCGACGAGCCATCAGCATCTCCGTGGCAACCATGAACGGACACAGCGAGACAACAGCAACATTCGACGACCGAAGCTCGTGAGCCATGTCCACCGCCATGCGATTTACGGCCGCTTTGCTGACCCCATACGCCACGTTGTCGCTATAGCTTTGGCCAGCCATCGCCGACATATGAATGATGAAGCCGGAAGTTTGTTGAACCATGATCGCGGCGGCATGGACGCTGGCAACATAGTGGGAGCGCACCCCTACGGTGTGCATAGTATCCCAAAAGGCTGGCGGCAACTTCCAAAAGGCGGTCTTGAAACCACTCTTGCCACTCCGCTGTTTGGCCTGATAGCCTTCCCAGGCATTGTTCACCAACAGATCGAGCCGTCCCTGCTCGGCCATAATACGCTGAAACAGGGCCTGAACTTGCGCGTCTTCTCGATGGTCGCAGCGGAGCGGAATTCCCACGCCACCGGCGCTCGTCACCAGGGCGGCGGTATCGTGCAGAGTTCCGGGCAGTGGAACCGTCGCATCCTCACCGTGTTCTGTCCGGCCCGTTACATACACCGTCGCTCCGGTCGCTCCTAGTGCGTGGGCGATCCCTTTGCCAACACCACGACTCGCGCCGGTAACCAGTGCCACTTTGCCGTGCAAGGGTTGCATATCAATCTCCAGCTACTCGATACAGGCAGCGCAAGCTTGGGGATTATACACGTTCGCAGGCCAGGGATGCCGGTACGTACACGTAAGCCGGTCAGTGCTGCCCACTACTTGCGGATAGTGGCACGACACACCGCAGTCAACCAATGCTGCTCATAAACGTGCGAGATAAAGAAATTACCGACGTTTGGAAGCGTGCGCTGAAGGAACAGCGAATGTATGCATCTGCTAGGATTTATCCAATTGCCGGTGCGACTTGCTTAAGCGCAATGCCTGACTACCTGAACGCCAAAAAACGGTTAAGTTGCCGCAGCAAGCTCATCACATAGTTGGCGGTATCAGACCAAGTGGTGCTCAACCCTTGATGCCGCCCATGCCCAAGACACGCATAGGCCACGCACAGCCGTGTTCACTGTGCTACATTGCCTACTCTGTGCAAACCCGACAGGTACACGGGTCTTCCCCTACGGCAATCGTAATGCTTTTGACCATTACGAACACCACACCTCCAGCCACCGATCTTGGATTCCTGCTGGTTAAAAACCCAGCACGAGTCCAGGCGTTCCCTCTGGCCTTCGGTACCGCGCATGTCTTTTATCCAGAAGCCACAGCCGAACGCTGTACGGCGGCACTCCTGTTGGACATCGATCCAGTGGCGCTGGTGCGCGGGCGACAAGGCGCACAGGCTGAAGGTGGGTTGCTGGATCATTATGTAAACGACCGGCCCTACGTCGCCTCGTCGTTTATGAGCGTGGCGCTCGCCCAGGTGCTTGGCGCGGCTCTGGGAGGCAAAAGCAAGGATCGTCCGGATCTCGTGCATACTCCGCTGACTCTCGAGGCGCAGCTCGCGGCGCTTCCCGCGCATGGCGGCGAGGCGCTGATCCGGCGCTTGTTTGAGCCGCTGGGCTATACGCTCAACATCCTGCCGCATCTCCGCGACGAGCAATTCCCCGAGTGGGGCCAGAGCCCCTACTACACCGTGACCCTCAAGGGCGTTTGTCGACTGACTGATCTGCTGGCTCACCTGTATGTGCTGGTCCCGGGGCTGGACGACGAGAAGCACTACTTTTTTGGCCCGGATGAGATCGAAAAGTTACTGCGCCGCGGCGAAGGCTGGCTCCAAACACATCCGGAGCGCGAGCTGATCACCGCCCGCTACCTCCGCCGCAAGCCGCTGATTCGTGAAGCGCTGGCCCGGCTGGTCGAGACCGACCCGGACGCGCTTGAACAGGCCCACGCGCAGGAAGAGGCGGTGGTCGAGGAGCGCGTCAGCCTCCACACGCAGCGCCTGGGAGCAGTTCTGGCAACGCTCAAGCAGAGCAGCGCAGCCCGGGTGCTCGATCTGGGATGCGGCGAAGGGCGGCTGCTTCAGCTGCTGTTGCAAGACAAAACTTTCACCGAGATCGTCGGCATGGATGTGTCGTATCGAGTGCTGGAGCGGGCCAGGGAAAAGTTACGCCTGGACCGTTTACCGGCCAAGCAACAGGCGCGCGTCACGCTGTTACACGGCTCGCTAACCTACCGCGACCACCGGCTTGCCGGCTTCGACGCAGCGGCGGTGGTGGAGGTCATTGAACACCTGGAACCATACCGGCTCCGGGCGTTTGAGCGGGTACTCTTCGCGTTCTCGCGGCCCCGAACGATTGTACTGACCACGCCCAACGTTGAGTACAACATCAGATGGGAGTCGTTGCCCGCCGGTAAATATCGCCACCGGGATCATCGCTTTGAATGGAGCCGCGCCGAGTTTCGGTCCTGGGCCGAGCAAAACGCTGCCCAGTACGGCTACCAGGTTCGGTTCGTACCGATTGGGCCGGACGATCCCGAGGTTGGGTCGCCCACGCAGATGGCGGTGTTTATGCAAGATGAACAAGGACCAGCCGTATGAAGCTTGTGGTTCCAGAACTTTCACTTGTGGTCCTGATTGGCGTCTCCGGCTCCGGCAAGTCGAGCTTTGGCCGCGCACATTTCAAGCCGACCGAGGTGCTGTCGTCGGATAGCTGTCGCGCCCTGGTTTCCGACGACGAAAACGACCAGTCGGCTACCACTGACGCATTTGATGTGCTCCATTTCATCGCGGCCAAACGTCTCGCCGCCGGCCGGCTCACGGTTGTCGACGCGACCAATGTGCAGCCGGAGGCGCGTAAGCCGTTGGTTGCCCTGGCGCGTGAGCATGATGTTCTGCCGGTTGCAATTGTTTTCAATATTCCGGTGCAGCTGTGCCAGGAGCGCAACCGCGCGCGACCTGACCGTAATTTCGGCGCGCACGTGATTCGCCGCCAGGCTGAGCAGCTTCGCCGTTCGTTGCGCGGGCTTCAGCGTGAGGGCTTCCGGCATGTGTATGTGCTGCCGTCACCCGAGGACGTGGCGGCTGCGACGATCGAGCGGCAGCGGCTGTGGAACAATCGCCGCTTCGACCATGGCCCGTTCGATATCATTGGCGATGTCCACGGCGCTTTGCCGAGCTTGCCCACCTGCTGCAGGAGCTCGGCTACCATGTCGAATCAGTGGACAGGCCGCTCCGCTACCATGTGGAGCCACCACCAGACCGTCGAGCGATCTTTGTCGGCGACCTGGTCGACCGTGGCCCACAAATCCCGGATGTGCTGCGCCTGGTCATGGGCATGGTTGCCGCCGGTACAGCCCTATGCGTACCCGGCAATCATGACGTCAAGTTGCTGCGCAAGCTCCGCGGCAAGGATGTGCAAATAACCCACGGCTTGGCCGAGTCGCTGGCGCAGCTGGACGGAGAGCCGCCCGAGTTTATCGCCGCGGTGAGCGACTTCCTGGATGGGCTCGTGGGACACTACGTGCTGGACGACGGTCGTCTGTTGGTGGCGCACGCCGGCATGAAGGAAACGTATCAAGGCCGCAGCTCGCGCCGCGTGCGTGAATTTGCGCTCTTTGGCGAGATCACCGGCGAGACCGATGAGTTTGGCCTGCCCGTCCGCTACAACTGGGCCGCGGAGTATCGGGGCTCGGCCATGGTTGTGTACGGTCATACCCCGGTGCCTGAGCCGGAGTGGCTCAATCGCACGATCAATATCGACACTAGCTGTGTTTTTGGGGGCAAGCTCACCGCGCTGCGCTATCCCGAGCGGGAGCTTGTCTCCGTACCCGCGCGGCATGTGTACGCGTCGCTGGCGCGTCCGTTCCTAGCCGCCGGTCAGGCAGTGGTCCCGTTGACTGCGCAACAGCAGCACGACGATGTGCTGGATCTGGCGGACGTGGTCGGGAAGCGGCAGATTGCAACCCGGCTGCACCGCTCGGTGACGATCCGTGAAGCGAACGCGGTCGCAGCGTTGGAGGTTATGAGCCGCTTTGCAGTCGATCCCAAGTGGTTGATCTACCTGCCGCCGACGATGTCGCCCTCCGAAACGACGACCGTGCCGGGACTGCTCGAGCATCCCGCCGAAGCATTTGCCTACTACCGACAGCAGGGCGTGCCACGCGTCATCTGCGAGGAAAAGCACATGGGGTCGCGAGTGGTGGTGGTCGTCTGTCGTGATGTGGAGGCTGCGCGGCGGCGTTTCGGTGTGCAGGATGAGGGTAGCGGAATCTGCTACACACGCACCGGGCGGCGCTTCTTCGACAACACAGTACTGGAAGCCGCACTGCTTGAACGGCTGCAAAGGGCAATCACCGCGGCTGAGCTTTGGTCCCACCTGGAGACCGATTGGATCTGCCTCGATTGTGAGCTGTTACCATGGTCGGCCAAAGCGCAGGAACTGTTGCGTCAGCAGTACGCTGCAGTGGGGGCAGCTACACACAGCGGGTTGGACACTACAGTCTCCGCGCTAAGCTCAGCGGCAGCTTGGAATCCGGGATGCTCGGCCGCTTCTGGAGCGCCAGGCAGCGCGTCGCAAGCTGGCGGAGCAGTATATTGCGTCGTATCGCCGCTACTGCTGGCCCGTGCACAGCCTCACGGACCTCAAGCTTGCGCCGTTTCATGTGCTGGCTACTGAGGGACGAGTCCATATCGACAAGCCTCACCCATGGCATATGGAGACGCTCGCACGCTTGTGTCGGCATGACCCTGAAATCCTACTGGCTACCCCCTACCACGTTGTTGATGTCACAGATCCGGCCAGTGAAGCGGCGGGCACGGCCTGGTGGGAGCATTTGACGCAACAGGGCGGTGAAGGCATGGTTGTCAAGCCGTTTGACTTCGTCGTACACGGCTCGCGTGGGTTGGTGCAGCCCGCAGTTAAGTGCCGAGGCCGGGAATATCTCCGTATCATCTACGGCCCGGAGTACACCCTGCCCGAGCAGCTGGGCCGGCTCCGGCACCGTGGACTGAGCACCAAGCGCTCGCTGGCGCTTTGGGAGTTCGCGCTGGGTATCGAGGCACTGGAGCGTTTTGTGAGCCACGAGCCGCTGCGACGCGTACATGAGTGCGTCTTTGGGGTGCTGGCGCTTGAAAGCGAGCCTGTCATCCCCGCCTTTGACATCCTGCCGCCGATATTATCTATGGCAAATGTAGTGTCATATTACGATCCTCAGCCAACTCAGCATCGTGGTATCGGGTGAAACGCGGTTGAGCGATATCATGAATCGATGATAATCCTGCTTAGGGGTAAAAGATCGAAATAAATCAAGATCATCAGGAATCAGCTTTCATAGAGCAAGTTTATTCCTCATCAAGTGGGCTCCGCACCGCTCTACCACCTCGATTAAGCACGTGCGTGTAAATCATGGTTGTAATGGAACACGTCTGACATTAAGTACGTGCTGCACTTGGCGTATGGGCTGTTGCTGTGTCCTGCTGTACCTTGTCGTTCGGCAACGGTGTTGATGTGAGCGGCAGGTAGATCGTAAAGGTGCTGCCTCGGCCCTCTATACTGGTAACTTCCGTTCTCCCACCATGACGGGTCACGATTTCGTTGACCACATACAAACCAATGCCAAACCCACTGCTCGCAGCTACAAAACGACTTTGAACTTGGTAGAACTGCTCAAATATATGGGGTAGCTCTGCTTGAGGAATCCCAATCCCGTGGTCTCGGACCATGAACAGGCATTGATCGTCGCGCCGTTCGATCCGAACCAAAATTGGACCACCAGCTGGGCTATACTTGATGGCATTTTGCAGTAAATTCTGAATCACTTGCTCTAAACGTAGCTCATCACCTTGGACAACCAGCGCCTCATCTGGACAGGTCAGGTACAAGGGGCATTGCTTAAGTGTGCGCTGCGTCTCATCAACGATTCGTTGTGCTAAGCTGCACATATCTACCGGTTGACACGCTATGGTGAACTGGCCTGCTCGAATGTGCGAAAGATCGAGCAACATTCCGCTGAGGCGGTGCAATCGTGAGCCCTGCTCAGCAAGCAGGTGTATGACGTGCTGATCGCTTTCCAATACGTGCGACCCATTGGCCGCTCGTCGTTGCATTAGTTGCAGGTATCCAAGCAGCGTTGTGATGGGGGTTTTTAACTCGTGTGCGGCAATCGCTAGAAATTCGTCACGTTGGTGGAGGGCTGACCGGGCTTCGTCGAACAGACGTGCATTGTCAGCAGCCAGCTTGCGTTCTTGTTCGGCATCGCGCTGCAGTTCGACAAACGTTCGCTCAACCAAAAACAGCAGGACCACCAGTAGTGACACCGCCCAGAATGCTTCTCGAACCAGCAGCGCACCGAGTATTCCACTTACGAGCAGGATCGCATACTGGAGCGGATAGCTCTTAATCAGCTTCAGGAACGTGGTGCGAAAGGTAGTGTCTTGGCCTGAGATCGCGATCGCGCCAGCAACGAGTCCGAAATTCGAAAGGTGGAATGCTTCCGCTGACAGCACAAGCGCTAGAAGTTCCTGAACATGGTTGAGCTGGGCACCCATCACCGCCTGGTACGTGAGGCCTGCAATGGCTGTACTGAGAATGCTTTGTGCCGTGTTGAACAGCAGATCCGTGGGATTGGAACGGCGGCGTAAGTAGAGGTACACGTAGCCTAGTAGCACACCTATACCGGCGACTAGCAACGCTAGCGCTGGTGGCAGGAGCAGCGCGGCCGTCAGCTGTGGCGCAATGCGGATTGCAAGCTTTATGTGTGGACGGAGCTTGACTGGCTGGGTCGCCGCAAAGGCGATCAGCACGACCAATCCGATCACCAAGGAAACGTCACCTGTGACGTTTCCTTGCACCAGCCAAACTAAGCTGCCCGCGACGGAGAGCCCAGACAGACCGAGCACACTGGCAAGATACAGACGGATCAGCGAAACACGTGTTCGCCAACGCACCGTCACGGAGCAACCATAATTGACGTTTCGAGCTTCTGCCCCGCCTGACCATCGACAATCGTTATGGTGCCAGCAGCGGTATCAGAAACGATCATCCGGACGGGGAAGCTGCCGGTTGAAGCTGGAACCAACAGTTCAAACGTGATCGGGTATCGCTCCGAGCCCGCACGTGGTTTGAGGGAAGTAATGTGTGCCTCAAGCGGAAACATGGGAGTGCTGATACTTAGCGCAACGTGGCCGGCGACATCAACCGGCACCTCCGCACTCAGAGTGGTCACCTCTGTCAGCGGTAGCGCCGAAAGTGGGACCATCACTTGTACATCCACCACTTGCGACCTGTAGGTGCCGATGCGTTGAAATGTAAACACTGGGTCGCTCGAGCACCAGTCAATTGCGAGGGCTGGATGTGCGCCGAGCGTGAAGGCGAAGATAACCAATCCGAGAATGCCCAGTACACGGGGCGTAAAGGACCTCGAGCCATGGACGAACTGATCTACAGCAACCATCACCTGACGCTCCTAAATAAAGATGTGCAGGGAGGTGACCGAGACTGTAACAAAAAGCAGCTCTGTGGTCAAGTCTGTGGATCGTGTTGGGGTCCTGTTCCTGGATGGCAACCTCTCACGTATTCACCGATCTATTGTGACTGAACCTACAGCCTGCGTGTTGCACAGACCAAAAATGATCACACGCGTATCTGCTGTTTGCTCAGCCCAGCGTCGTAACATTGGTACAGTCCGAGCACCATTGGTTATATACACTGCTTATGGGCGCTGGATGGGAATTAGGACAAATCGACCGCTTAGAATTAGAGATGTATTGCATCTACGTTGTCGTGTCCGTGTACGAGTGACTGTCCCATTCCCAGTGCGTCTTAAAATCGTTGGGGTTCGCCCCCGTTGTACCCTTAATTTTTTCGAATCTACAGATGCGACTCAAGAACAGGCAGTCTAGTGACTGAATTATGATGGTGGAGTTGGGATCAATATTACGCCCAACGGAAATGGGACAATGGCCGTGTATGAACGGGGATTGACGGTTAGTATAGAATAGAATCACGGAATAAACACTACTCTACTTAT
>JADDQF010000025.1:11921-14042 GCA_016781505.1 bacterium | reverse complement strand
CGCCGCCACCCGTATCGCCGCTCGCATCACCACCGCCCATGAGCCCGCCACCACCCGTATCGCCGCTCGCATCACCGCCGCCCATGAGCCCGCCGCTGTCACCCGAACCTAAGCCCTCGTCATCCCTCGCATCGCCGCGTCCAAGCATAGCTTCCTCCTTGGCTTTAAATCGATGTACGACCTCACCTGGAATTTCAATATGCCTACAATCACCTCCCGTCTCGGCGGATTCTTGACCGTACATACTGGCTCTGACGATAGCCGACCTACAATCCACAATGTTACTTACCGGCAACAGACGACAATTCTGGTGAGTAAGCTGGGATCCAGCGAGAAGCACTGAATGCTGCCGCCTAAACAATCGCTTGGCCTGCGCAATACACGTGCCGCGAAACGTCGCCATACCGCCGTGTAGGCCAGTCCGACGTGCTCATGCGCAGCATTTCACGTACGATGATCGTATCTCGCATCCACAGCCCAGTATAGATGTACAGGCAAGGTCTGTGAAGGGGCAGGAAGTGCCGAGGTCTGGCTATTCCCAAGGGTTCGCCCAATCGGGCAGGCGCGGAAGGATTGATTGAGTATTTATCGCAACCGGAGCAGCAGATCGCTACCTTACGTGAAAATGCATTCTTTCCAGTGATCGAGACGGAAATTCCGCAAGACCTTAACGCTGGTACGCGCCTGGAAGCCGAAGCTGTGCAGCGGCAAGCAGCGTCACAGGATGCGCTGCCGTCGTTGCTGCCGGTTGGCCTGGGGGCAAAGGGCGGCGAGTTTAACAAGGTGTATCTGGATTCCTTCCAGCGCATTGCGCTCAACAACGAGCCGGTGGAGCAAGTGTTGCAGCAACAGGCGGGAACATTGCAGCAGATTATCAACGACGCCGGAGCCGCGTGCTGGCCACCTGACCCGCCAAGCGAGGGGCCATGTCAAGTCAAGTAACTACCCGTCCACAGGCGGAGCGGGAAGTGATTCCCGCTCCGCCCCAACGTCGCGCTCGCCGCCGTACAAATGCCACGCCGTATCTGCTGCTCGCGCCGGCAGCCATCTTCCTCGTTGTGTTTTTCGCCTGGCCGATGATGCAAGCGCTGCTGCTCGCGGTGCGTACGGGAACTGGCGCATGGACAACGCAGTATTTTCGGCAAATGATCACCGACGTTCAGTTTGCGCGCGCGATCCGCAACACGCTGCTCTTGATCGTGACGCTGGTGCCGCTGCAAATGGTGCTGGCGCTGGTGATGGCGCTGCTGCTCAACAGCAATTTGCGCGGCAAAAGCTTTTTTCTCTACGCTTGGGCCATCCCGCTGGCGATCTCGGATCTGGCAGCGGGTATTGTGTGGCTGGCAATCTTTGCCGATCGCGGCTACCTCAACTCGATGCTGGTGAGCTGGGGGTTGAGCGATACCCTGTTCAACTTTCTGAGCTACGAGCATCCCGTCAGTATGTTCGTTGCCGTGATGCTGGCTGAAACCTGGCGCGCCACCTGGATCGTGATGGTGATTCTGGTGGCAGGCTTGCAAGTCATCCCCAAGGAATACAGCGAGGCCGCCGAAGTTTTTGGTGCAACCCGCTGGCAACGCCTGCGTCACGTCACATTACCACTGCTACGGCCCAGCCTGCAAGTCGCGCTTATTCTGCGAACGATCTTGGCATTTCAGGTGTTCGCCGTGGTGATCGCGCTGACCGGGCGCAATTTGCCGGTGTTAGCCAGCGAAGCATACAACTGGTACAACGGCTACAACAACCCCAACGTTGCCGCCGCCTACGCGCTGCTGATCCTGCTGTTCTCGGTGGTCAATACGTTTGTGTACCTGCGCGCCCTGCGCATCAGGGATGAGGAGGTAGGCATCGCATGAGTGCAGTTGCGCAACCTTCAGCCTCCGTCCGCACGCCGCGCCGTGAACGAAGTCAGTTCTGGCTGTATTTGGTCGCCGCGCTGCTGACGATCTTTATGCTGCTGCCGATCTACCTGATCACGATCGCCGCATTCAGTCCACGCGAGGTGATAACATCACAATTTCCGAAGCCCGTCGTTCCAACCGCGTTTTCCGTTGAAACCCTGCGCTTTTTTCTGCGCTCGACGGGCGTAACAACTGCGGTGCGTAACAGTTTGGTGGTTGG
>JADDQF010000025.1:0-11807 GCA_016781505.1 bacterium | reverse complement strand
ACGGGCGTAACAACTGCGGTGCGTAACAGTTTGGTGGTTGGCCTGCTGTCGCTGGTGCTGGGCGCGCCCGCGGGGTATGCGCTGGCGCGCTTCCCATTTCGTGGTCGCGACAGCTTCAAGGTTCTGATCCTGTCTACGCGTGCCTTTCCAATCGTGATCTTGTCGATCCCGCTGGCGGTTACGTTTATCCGCTGGGGCTTGTACGATACGATCTGGGCCGTTGTGCTGGCGCATACTGCGCTTGCGCTGCCAACCACGATCCTTGTGACCAGCAGCATCTTTGTGGGAGTGCCCAAAGACCTGGAAGAAGCCGCCGAAACGCTTGGATGCACGCCCTTCGGCGCGTTCTGGCGCGTTGTGCTGCCCCTGGCATTGCCCGGTTTGGCGGCAGCCGCGATTTTCACGTTTGTGTTGTCGTGGAACGAGGTTTTTGCCGCGACGATTTTAACGATCAGCACGCGTTCGCGCACCCTTCCAGCGTTGGTACTGGCGCAACTTAATAACTCGCCGCTGCCGTTCCACTTTGCGGGTGGCTTCGCGCTGGTCGTGCCGTCGCTGATCTTTATTTTGTTGATGCGTCGCTACCTGCTCAATATGTGGGGTCGCGTCACGAAGTAGCCCCTCACCTCAGCCCCGATGAAACCGGCGCGGCGACTGAGCGCGGGGTGAGGGCCAGAGAGCACACTTATGGCCGAAATTCTGATTCAGAATATCACAAAAACGTATGCGGGCGGCAAGCAGCCCGCCGTGAACGACGTTAATTTGACGATCCGCGACGGCGAATTTATGGTGTTGCTGGGGCCGAGCGGCTGCGGCAAAACAACGCTGCTGCGCATGATCGCCGGACTGGAATACACCGACGCAGGCCAGATCAGCATCGGTGGGCGCGACGTAACGGATCTACCGCCGCGCAAGCGCCAGATTGCAATGGTCTTTCAAAGTTACGCCGTCTTTCCGCATCAAACGGTTTTTGAGAACATCGCGTTCGGCTTACGGATGCGTAAAGAGCGCGACGCGGATGTTAAGCGTAAAGTCGAGCGCAGCGCCGCTTTGCTCCAACTTGAACCCTACGTCGAACGCTACCCGGCCCAGTTATCGGGTGGGCAGCGTCAGCGCGTCGCGGTGGCTCGCGCGATCGTTATGGAACCCAAGGTGCTGCTGATGGACGAGCCGCTATCGAATCTGGATGCGCTGCTGCGGCTGCATTTTCGGGCAGACCTAAAGAAACTCGTGCAAGACCTTAAGGCAACCACGATCTACGTTACCCACGATCAGGTTGAGGCACTGAGCCTGGGCGATCGAATCGCCGTGATGCGGCAGGGCGAAGTGATCCAGTGTAGTTCACCAATGGCGGTCTATGATCGTCCGGCGACCGAGTTTGTCGGCAGTTTTATCGGCAACCCCCCGATGAATTTTCTCCGAGGACGAGTTGAACGCACAAACGGCCATGTGCATGTCACGCTGCACGAGCATGTACTCACGGCCCCGCCCGAACTTGCCCAACATGCTGGCCGCGACGTGTTGATCGGGATTCGTGCAGAGAACATTGAGGCAGAAGCGCGTGAGACACCGGATAACCTGCCCGCGCGAACCGAAGTTGTCGAGCCGCTCGGATCGCATCTGCTCGTCACCGCCGCGATCGGTGATCAGCGGCTAAAACTGCTCACCCGCACTGATTTCCCGGCCCAACCTGACGGCCCATTATGGCTTCGACCGGAGCCGGATAAATTGCGTTGGTTCGAGGTCGATACAGGCCGTGAGATCGGCCCAACGCCGCAGCAAAGGACGGAGGCATGACAGACGGCAATGCGCAGCTGGTAGAACAGGCGAAGGCCGTGCTGCATGAAAATTGGGTGGGTGGGTTTACCAAGCCCGCGCCACGCTTGTACCCGCACCAATGGTCGTGGGATTCGGCTTTTATCGCGATCGGTTATGCTCACCACGACCAAGGGCGGGCGGAACAAGAATTACGCTCGCTGTTTGACGCGCAGTGGACCAATGGTCTCCTGCCGCATATCGTGTTCAATCCGCAGGCAACCGGCTATTTTCCCGGTCCCGAGCTGTGGCGCATCGAAACCAGCCCTCATGCGCCTCAGCAGCGCACGTCGGGCATTGTGCAGCCGCCGGTTCATGCCACAGCGGTGCTCCACGTTTTTCGGCATGCCCACGATCACGATCAAGGGCGCGCCTTTCTGGCCGAAATGTTTCCCGGCCTGCGCGCCTGGCACGCCTATCTGTACCGCGAACGCGATCCGCACAATGAAGGACTTGTGTACATCCGGCACAACTGGGAGTCGGGGCAGGATAACTCGCCGCTCTGGGATAGCGTGTGGCAGCGGCTCACACTGCGTCCCGATCAAATACCGCCGTATCAGCGCGCGGACACAACGCATGTGGACGCCGCCGACCGTCCGACCAATGCCGAATATGATCGCTATGTGTACCTTGTTAAGTTGTTCGCTGACCACGGCTATGACGAGGCGCAAATCCGTGCTGACTGCCCATTCTTGATTCAGGATGTGCTGTTCAACACGTTGTTGTGCCAATCAAATCGCGATCTGGCTGAGATTGCACGAATTCTTGGTGAGGACGCCTTGCCCTTCGAAGCATGGGCGGAACGGACATCCCAAGCGATCAATCGTAAACTGTGGAACGAGCAGCATGGCATCTACGTCAATTACGATCTCGTCCTTGGTGAGCAGATTCCCGTACATGTGGCCGCCGGATTTACCCCGCTTTGGGCCAATATTCCTAACGTGACTCAGGCGCAGCGCATGTACCAGTATCTCAATTCCCCCGCGTTTTGCGCCCTTGACGAACCCTGCTATCCGGTGCCGAGCTACAATCGGCAAGCGCCCGGCTATTCACCTAACCGCTACTGGCGCGGCCCGGTATGGATAAACGTCGACTGGCTGCTCCTGCATGGTTTACGCCGCTATGGCTTCGACGAGTATGCCATGCACCTGCAACAGAGCATGATTAACCTTGTCAGGCATCACGGATTTTACGAATACTTTAACCCTGAAACAGGCCAAGGACACGGCACCGATCAATTCTCGTAGACGGCAGCACTGCTCCTAGATCTGCAGGAGCAGCGGGAGCGGGGCGTATAATGGCAGTCCTGTTCTGGTTTCCGCGTATGGGTGTACACCAAAATGTGTATTGCTAGGAGACGGACTGGACCAGATCCGATAACGGATTCTTTTAGCACAGGCTCAGCTTGGCAGGCCGGCATTTAGCCAGACCTTGCTCGTTCCGCTACCGCCTTACTTGAACGAAAGCACAGCTTGACCATGTTCGTGCGTTTATGCACAAGCCTGCTCTCGCCAGCACGTTGGCTGCTCCGGCTTCCTCCTTGCACGGCGAGCGACGTGGCAATGATGTAGTGGTTGGTTTGACATCGGCCGTTGCAACTGGTTAAAAACGAACGGCGCCGCCTCGAAATGATCGAGGCGGCGCCGTTTGGATCGGCTAGGACTCCAGCGACGCGTCCAGCGAAATTTCCAGACCCGGCCGCAGCAGATTGGAAACCGGGCACTGCTTTTCGGCCTCGTCGGCTAAGCGCTTGAAGGCTTCCTCATCCACACCGGGCACGCGGCCTCGCGTTACCAGATGCATCTTGTTGATCTTGCCGTTGTCCAGCGTGATCGTCGCCTGCGTATCGATCGATTCCGGCACATGCCCCTGCTTGGACAAGTAGTTGGAAAAGGCCATGCTATAACAGGCCGCATGCGCCGCGGCGATCAGTTCTTCCGGATTGGTGCCTTTGGCATTCTCAAAGCGCGTGGCGAACGTGAACGGCGCGCCCTGCAAAACACCGCTTGGACCACTGATCGTCCCGTTGCCACTCCTTAAGTCGCCTTGCCATTCGCCCGTCGCTGTTCGTTCAATTGGAGCCATGGTTGCTCTCCTCCTGCATCTAAGATTTGGTGTACCACACCACGTCGTGTGCCAGTAGCACGAGCAGAACACGTGCTACCGCCTTGTTCAAGCCAATGACGGGGATTAACATCGGCCAAGTCAGCAAACAACTTTCTTTTGCGTCAACTTCCATGCCATGAAGTTTCGATTACGGTCAATTTGGCGGCAGCGTTGCCTGTTGCGTGTTTTCGTCCACCTTTATCACCGCTTTCCGGTTCGCGCTACGCCTTGCGCTGCACCTTTTATGTCCACTGGCCAGTAGACAACGTGCGCCGAAACGCTGGCGCGGGTAACACACAACAACGGGAGGCCGGCAAGCAAAGATGCCGCGGGTATTAGCCCCACAGCCTCCTTGCGTGTCACACTTTTTCCCATCTGCACTACACCTGCCCGACCGCCTCGATATAGTCCAGACTTTGATGCCGGAAGTAGGTGTTATACAGCTCGGCGTAATGGCCGCCCTGAGCCATCAGCACATCGTGGTTGCCTTCTTCGATGATCCGTCCCGCTTTGAGCACGATGATGCGATCCGCATGCATAACCGTGGATAGCCGGTGCGCAATCACGATGCTGGTGCGCTGCTGCATGACACGGTCCAGCCCATCCTGGATCTGCGTTTCGGTGAGCGGATCGACACTCGCGGTAGCCTCGTCCAGGATTAAGATCGACGGATCGTGCAGCAACACCCTGGCGAGCGCGACCAGCTGCCGCTGGCCCATCGAAAGCTGCGCTCCACGCTCGCCGACATTGGTTTGCAGCCCATGCTCCAACAGATCGACCCATTCACCGCCACCGATCTGGCGTGCCGCCTGCGCTACCTCGTCGTCGGTCGCATCCGGTCGGCCGTACCGAATATTGTCGGCCACGGTCCCGGCGAAAAGGAATGGCACCTGCGGCACCAGGCCCAGATGGCAGCGGTACGCGGCAAGGTCAAGGCAGCGAATATCCCGACCGTCGATCAGGATCTGCCCCGCTTGAAACTCGTAAAAACGAGCGATTAAGCGGGCCAGGCTCGACTTGCCGGCCCCGGTATGCCCAACGACCGCCAGCGACTGACCGGCCGGAATATGCAGTGAAAAGTCCGGCAAGATCACGCTTTCGGGATTATACGCAAAGCGCACATGGCGGAACTCGATCACGCCTTTGACCTCCGCCACCGGCTCCGTGGACTGCTGTACCACACGCGGCTCGGCGTCGATCAGCGCAAACACACGCTCGCTCGCCGACAAGCCTTGCTGGAACTGACTCCAAAAGGACGCGATGCTGGTCAGCGGAAACAGAAAGATCGCCAGGCCCTGCACAAACAGATACCAGTCACCCGCCGACACGCTGCCGTCGAACACCCGCAGGCCGCCGAAGTAGACCACGATCGCGGTGCCGATACCGGCCACGATGTCCAACATGGGAAAGATGCTGAAGAAGGTAATGCCGCTTAGGAGATTGACCCGGTAGGCCTGCTTGTTGATTGGCAGGAAGTCGGTGTAGATTGCGCTTTCTTGCCGAAACGCTTTGGCCACGGCTATCCCGCTGACCGACTCCTGGATCGACGAGTTTACGGCGGCGCGAGAGCGCTGCGCGGCGCGGATGGTGGTGCGCGCCAGGCGGCGAAACCCGAGCGCCACCAACACCACCAGCGGCGCGATCAGCAACGTCAACAACGTTAGCTGCACATTGATCGTCAACAGGACGCCAACCGCGATCAGCACCAGCAGCACCTGGCTGGCCAGGTCCATCACCAGCATCACCACATTGGTAAAGTCCTGCGTATCCGATGTTACCCGCGCCACGATCTTACCCGAGGAAAACTGGTCGTAAAACGACATGTCCCGGTCGGTAACCGCCGCAAAGGCATCCTTGCGAATCGCCAGCACGACATCGCCGACGGCCGCGGCTGAATAGCTTTGGCGGACGTAGTTAAAGGCCCACGACAAGCACGACAGCACCAGCACCAACATACCCAAGCCGATCAGCAGGGGAAGGTGGGACGGTCCACCGACATTGGTTGCCAGCGCGTCGATGCCGCGGGAAATAATGATCGGCACGCCCATATCGACCACGGCCGCCAGCACGATCATCCCTGCAACCAGCGCCATAGTTCGCAGATGCGGTGCGAAGTAGACGCGAATGCGCCGCACAAGCTCACGGTCGCTGTATTCGCGATCATAATCCTCTTTGTCGAGACCATCCAACACAAAGCCCATGCTCGTTTACTCCTGACTGCTGATTGGCTGGAGGTTCAGCTCAGCCAACGCTTCATCGTCGGCGTCAGTTGTTGAACCGTGCGCTTGACGCTCATAGCGGGCAAAGATGTGTTGATACGCTTCGCTCCGCTGGAGCAACTCTTCGTGCGTGCCCTGATCGACCAGCTCGCCGCGGCGCAGCACCAAAATTCGGTCAGCCCAGCGGATCTGCGACAGCCGGTGCGTAATCAACAAGGTGGTACGACCCCGCAGAATCCGCCGCATCGCGCGCTGAATCTGGTCTTCTGTCGCGCTATCGATCGCGCTGGTCGAATCGTCAAGGATCAGGATGCGGGGATTGGTAATGAATGCACGCGCGATTGCGATCCGTTGCCGCTGCCCACCCGACAGTGTCACACCGCGCTCGCCGATCACGGTATCGTAACCTTCGGGCAGCGCCATGATAAAATCGTGGGCTTGGGCTTCCCGCGCGGCCTGCTCGACCTGCTCACGCGGCACGGGTCCGATCGCGCCAAACCTGATGTTGTCGGCGATGGAGCGCGAAAACAGGAAGATATCCTGCTCGATGGTGGAGATTTGCGAGCGCAAGCTGTGCAGGCTCCAGTCCCGCACCTCGATCCCGTCGATCAACAGCTCGCCGTCCGTTACGTCATACGTCCGGTTGACCAGCTTGGTGAGCGTGCTTTTGCCGGCGCCGGTTTGACCAACAATCGCAATGGTATCGCCAGGCTGAGCGGTGAAACTGATGTTGCGCAAGATGGGCGTAGCGCCATAGCCATACGAGACGTCGCTGAACACGATCTGGCCCTGGATCTCCTGCGCCACGCCTCGCTCGTTCTCGTCGAGCTCGCTTTCGGCGTTGATCAGCTCCAGAATACGCCCGGCACTCGCCAGCCCCATTTGCACCAGTGAGAAGGTAAAGATCGAGATAAAGGTCGGGAACTTAAGCACGCCGAGCAGGCCCATGAACGCAACGATATCACCGACCGAGAGCGCGCCTACCCGATACAGATACAGCGCATGGGCGAAGCCGACGCCATACATGATGCCGTACAGCAGCAGCGGCAAGTAGCGCGCGCGAATCTGCCCTTCCTTAACGGCCAGATCCCGAAAGGCGCGGGCATCCCGTTCAAACTTTGCCCGCGCGGCGCGCTCCTGCGCATAGGCTTTGACCACCTCGATGCCCGACACCGATTCGGTCAAACCGGCGTTCATGGTGCCGAACTGCATGCGCGCCGCGCCGGCAACCGGATTGAGCTGGCGGGTGTAGCGCCGCAAGGCCCAGGCGAAAAAGACGGCAAAGATCAGCGGTGTTAGCAAAAGCTGTGGGCGCAAAAACGCAATCCCGACCAGCGGCGCCGCAAAGCTCAGCATCGAGCTGAAGATCAGACTCAGGCCCGGGCTGACCATCGCATTCAGCATGCCGACGTCGTTGGTTGCCCGCGCCATGATGTCGCCGGTTTGCTGCCGGTTATGAAACGTTTGGCTCTTGCCCAGCAGGCTGATCATCAGCTCTTCCCGCGCGTCACGCGCAAAGCGCTGCGCCAACACCTCGAACGTGCCGCTGGCCGCCAACCCGATCAGGCCTTGCACCAGGCGTACAGCCGCGATCAGCAGCGCGATCCGCAACAGCGCGTCGATGCTGCGCTGAGGGGAGAGCATCAGGTCAAAGGCTTGCCCAACCAGCACCGGCGCGTATGAGTAGAGCCCAGCCTGCAGCACATTGGCCAAGATCACAAAGAGCGGCATGACAGGATAGCGCAGCAGGTGCGACACCGCCCAACGGGTCGGCGACGAACGGTTATAACGGTACTCGCCCTCGACGGTGAACTCGCGCTTTTCCACACATACCTCCAGCTGAACTGTTCCGCTGCCCGTACGGCAGCTACGGCCTGCACGTCGAACTCATGGTAGGCTGAGCAACATGTTTCGTATGAGCTGAGCTAGGTGTCAGTGTACACTGTCCGTGTGACAGCTACCGCCACCTTTTAAGTGCGGCAGCCCTCGCGTAGCTTGTTGATCGGCATTACGATGCTTGGTGCTTGCGTTTAGTGATTGTACGGGCAAACAGGCACCACCGGTATCGGCAGAAAGTACAGGGCGGTCAAGCAGGGATTGGTACCAGGAAAGGGACACCAACATGGCGCATGAGTTTCGCACACGCCTCCTCGGAGGCGACCTACTGATCGGGACGATGGTTACGCTGAATGCTCCAGAAGTTGCCGAGCTCCTGACGGCAGTCGGCTGTGATTGGCTCTTTCTGGACGCCGAGCACGGGGTGTTTGATGCCCGCGCGCTGCAGGCAATGCTGCAAGCGGCCGGCAATGGGATGCCGTGCCTGGTGCGCGTTGCCACCGCAGCGGAGGTACCGATCAAACAAGCGCTGGATGTTGGCGCGGCGGGGATTATTGTCCCGCAGGTAAACTCGGCGGCGCAAGCGGAACAGGTGGTGCACTGGGCGAAATATGCGCCGGTGGGCAGCCGTGGGGTCGGCGTTGCTCGCGCCCACGGCTATGGCTGGAGCCTGGGCGACTATATTGCCCGAGCGAATCACGACACTGCGGTGATTGTGCAGGCTGAACATATCGACGCGGTGCAGGAGATCGAAGCGATTGTGCGCGTGCCGGGCGTTGATGCAGTGTTGGTCGGGCCATATGACCTGTCCGGTAGCCTCGGGCTGTTGGGCCAGGTCGATCATCCGCGGGTGAGGGAGGCGATTGCGCATGTGACCGAGGTTTGCCAGGCGGCGGGTATGCGCCTCGGCTACTTTGGAGTATCTGCGGATGCCGTCAAGCCCTACATTGCCAGGGGCTACACGTTGATCGTGGCGGGCGTTGATACGTTGCTGCTGGCCCAGGCGATGAGCGGGTTGCTGGCTCAGCTCAAGCAGTAGCCGCACCGGGACGTGCTCCGTAGGTCGCCAGCGAGGAGCCAATCGGCCTATAATGCTGTCAAAGCTTGCACAAGGAGGATCGACGCATGGCCAACGTTGCGCTACCCCGCGCGCTCGCCAAAACGCTGCTGGCGATTGCCTGGGCAGACAATGAGCTCCACCTGGAGGAAGAAGCCACGATCAAAGAGGTTATCAGCTTGCTGCCGTCCTTGTCCGCGCAAGAATGGGCCATGATCGAGCTGTATTTTGTGGTGCCCGTGCGCGAAAACGAACGCGACGAACTTGTGCAGCAGCTGATCGCAGTTATTCGCAGCGCCGCCGACAAGCGGATTGCCCTGGAAGCGATCGATGCCATGATCGCCGCTGATGGGTTAGTGCAGCCCGCCGAGGAGGCAGTTGCGCAGCATATTCGTACCCTGGTGGCCGGTCTCGACGTGTCGCCGTTAGGCAATATGGGACGAATGTTCGGCGGTGTCGGCAGGCAGATTCCGCGGCGCGAGCGGGAATTTGAGCTTTGGCGCACCAATCCGGTGTTGTACGTGCTCACCAACCAGACCGATACAGCGTCTGCGGACCGTCGTGTCTTAGAGGTCGCAGCGCTGGCCGCCGGGATTATGGCGCAGGTGGTACGCGTCACGCCGGCCACCGCCGACCAGGAGCGGCCGGTGCTCCAGCATGCCTTGACAACTGACTGGGCGCTGCCAGCCCCGGTCGCGGAGCGAATGGCCGAAGCCGCGGTGCGCTTAACACAGCGCAACATCGACTATCATCGGATCAGCCGCGAGCTGGTGCCACGCACGACGGAGCAGCAGCGGGGCGCACTCCTTGACACGCTGTTCACCATTGCCAATGCGGCCGAGCAGGTATCGCCGAACGAAATCGACGAGATTCGCATCATTGCCGAGCGCCTACAGCTGACCCGCCAGCAATTTATTGCCGCTAAGCTTAAGATACCCACTACCCAGCGTGGTGGATTGTAATCAATGGAACGCCGGCCACCCACGCCGTTTGGGTGCCACGCCCAGCTCCATGCTCCCGCATCGCGCCTACACTACTGGCACGGCGTTACAGCCACACGAGCGCCGAATCACGAGCTGCGTCGGCAGAACGATCTCCTCGACTTCGTCGCGAGCGTCGGCAATCCGCTCCAGCAATAAACGTGTAGCAATGCGGCCGATCTGATAGGCTGGTTGGATCACAGCCGTCATAAATGGTCCATACCCATCAACGCCCGGCAGATCGTCAAAAGAAATCACCGCCATGTCGTTGGGCAGGTGCATGCGCGCTGCCACCAGCGCATCCAGCACGCCGAGCGCGATTTGGTTGTTGCCGGCAAAGATTGCGGTTGGTCGGCGCTCGGCGGCCAGCAGCTCACTCGTCAGCTCACGTCCGCTTTCCCGGTGATACGAGCCAATCTTGATCAGCTCGGTATCAATCGCCAAACCCGCGGCCATATGTGCCGCTCGATATCCATTCAAACGATCTCGACCAGTTGAGGTTGTAAGCGGCCCGCCAATGAATGCCACCCGTTGGTGCCCGGTGGTCAGCATATGTTGGGTGATATTGGCGGCACCACCCCGGCTGTCACTACGTACGGTATCAGCCGCAATGCCGTCAACGGCGCGGTCGATCAACACGAACTTGATGTCCAAGGTGTGCAAGCGGCTCAGCATCGAGGCGCTGTCAGGGGTTGGACCGATCAGCAAGCCATCCACGCGTCGCTGGGTAAGCATCTCAAGGTAGCGGTCTTCTTTGGCGGGATCTTCATCCGTATTGCACAAAAAAATGGCGTAATTTTGCGCGGCAGCCTCATCCTCAACGCCACGCGCTACGGTTGTCCAAAACGAGTTGGTGATATCGGTGACCAACAGGGCAAGTGTTGACGTTTGTTGCGAGCGGAGGCTACGCGCGAGGCTATTGGGCACATAGCGCATGGCCTCGATCGCGGCCAGCACACGCGCTTGGGTTTCTTCATGAACATAGCCCGTGCCGTTGATGACGCGCGAAACGGTGATTGCAGAAACACCAGCTCGCTCTGCAACATCACGCATGGTGACTGCCATAAAACTTGCCCCATGTATGTCGATTTATAGGATTATCTCACGCAGCGGCATGTAATCGGTAACATACACCGTGCACCAAATGTTGTCAATACGGACAATTTGCGCGCGCAATTCCGGGCGCGTTTGCTTCACATTTGCTTTTGGTTCCGAAGCAAATAAAGCATCGGATACAAGAAAATGGTCACGACGACGGTAATACGTCAGCTTTGCGACGGGCGTCCCGCAAGCCGCGGGAGCAGATCATGAATTGCTGCTTGACAATGTCACCGACCTCGTGCTAGGGTAGCGATAACATATACACTAATTCCCTTCTCGGCATCGAGCCGATTCCCTGGCTTAGCTCCCGTCAATGGGTCATGCCATCGATCATCATTATGGATGTATGGAAGAACACCGGCTTCGCCATGTTGATCTTTCTCGCCGGCCTCCAAAACATTCCTGATATGTACTACGAAGCGGCACAGCTGGATGGGGCCAACCGATGGCAACCATTCCGACATGTTACCCTGCCGTTGATCTCGCCCACCATCTTTTTTAACATGATTATTTTTATGATCGGCGCACTGCAGGTATTTGACTCGATAATCCAGTGGTTGATTTTTCGCCGGATTGCCTTGCCGCTCGCAGGTCCATCTTTGGCCGCATTGGCTATTTTGACCTTCAACACGACCTGGAATAACTACTTTTACCCCCTGGTGTTCCTCAACACGGTAGAAAACATGACGCTGC
>JADDQF010000111.1 GCA_016781505.1 bacterium | reverse complement strand
GGCGCGGTGGCGCTCAGAAGATCGCCGGCGTATTGGGCCTGTCGCTTGACTTCGTCGTCAAGCTGAAGGTCGGCCACCTGGCGCCGTGTCAGCTCCATAAACGATTCGACCTCCTGCTCTCCACTCCGGGCAAGCAGCACCCTCTCAACATCTACGCTGGTACTACGCTGCGTTGCCTCCATGCCCCGACTGTTGTGTAGTTGGACTGTTTCTTCCTGTGCGACGCACTCCGCACTCCAGGCCATGATGCTTGGGCAGATTGGGGCACCGCTTGTTCCTTGCCGCCGTTATGCTGCACTGGACTGTTGCGACCGGTACAGGCTGAGCGCTTGCGCGAGCCAGGCAAGCGATTCGCCGTGACAGGGGTGAAGCGCACAGATCAGCTGGGCCACGCCCAACTGCGCATATTCCTGGAATGCTGCGGCAACTTCGTCGGGCGTACCGGTGATTACTTTTTCACGGTTTGGCGGCGGTGCGTCGGCTTCGACAGCCGCCGGGTACTGCAGGGTAACACCCACTGTTACGTCCAGCGTCGCCGGATCACGACCTTCCGCTGCACAGGCCGCCTCCATTTTCGCTCGTGGTTCGGCCAGCGCTTCGGCATGGCCCAGCCAGCAGGTGTTCCAGCTATCGGCATGGCGCGCGGTAAGCTGCAGCATACGTGGTTTGAATGCACCAATCAGCAGGGGTGGGCCGGCTGGCCGGGGACCGCGCGGACGCAACTCACAGTTGGGCGCGCTATAGTACTTGCCCTGGAAATCAACCTGTCCTTCCCGAAGCAGTGGTCCAATAATCTGGAGCGCTTCCTCAAACCGGTCAACCTTGTGGTCAAACGGAAACCCAAACGCATCAAATTCGGGCTGGTGCCAGCCCGCCCCCAAACCGAGGATCAGTCGACCGTTGCTTACTTCCTCGACCGTGCTGGCCATCTTGGCCAACAGCGCCGGGTTGCGGAAGGGCGTACACATCACCAGCGTACCCAACTCAACGCGAGAAGTTGCCACAGCCAGCGCAGAGAGTATCGTCCACGCCTCATAAATGCCCGCAGTCTGGCCTTCGGGAGAGCGAAACAGCAGGTGGTCAAAGACCCACACCGAGTCGAAGCCGCTACCTTCAGCTTGCAGCGCCAAATCGCGGATGGTGCTGAAGCTGGGCGGCCGGCCAAGCTGTTCATCTTCCGCGATCGGCAGCACCACCCCGATCTTGGTCGACCCGCCTGATTCTCGATCTGTTGGTGTTGTCATAGCTTCTCCTGCGCTACGCACGGATTACCCAACGCCGCCTGTAAGCCAAGCGGCAGCAATGAACATTGCGACAGTGTACAGGCTGCATGTAATCACCTGCAATGGATTGGCGAATATCCAGCTATGTCCGTTATGGTATCACCATGTGATCAACGCTACATTTACCACGGCACCTGACCTCTGGTTCAAAAGCTGCGGTGCCGTCACAGGAACCTGGCCTAATATCACATAACGAAAGCCAGATAAAACCAGCTGCGCTAGCGCGCCGTCCAGCCCAGGTCGATCGTGTACGACGCGCCGGTGATGACGCTTGCCTGATCGGATGCCAAAAAGAGCGCCAAATTCGCCACCTCTGTCGGCTCGATCAGCCGTTTGATCGCGGCTGGCTCCAACATGACCCGCTCGATAACCTCGGCCTCGGGAATGCCGCGCGTCCGGGCTTGATCTGCAATTTGGTGCTCAACCAACGGCGTCCGTACGTATGCGGGGCAGAGCGCATTAACGGTGACGCCGGCCGTACCAACTTCAAGCGCAACTGTTTTGGTCAAGCCAAGCAAGCCATGCTTGGCGGTGATGTAAGCTGATTTGTAGGGACTAGCCACCAGTCCATGCACGCTGGCTACGTTGATGATGCGGCCCCAGCCTCGCTGCTTCATGCCCGGCAGCAGATACTTAATCAGCTGAAAGGGCGCGGTGAGCAGCACTTGGAGCATGGTGTTCCATGTTTGTTCAGGAAACTCGTCAACGGGAGCGATATGCTGAAAGCCGGCATTGTTAACCAAAATATCGATCTGCCCATAAGTCGCCAGACTTGCGGTAGCTAGCTGACGCACTGCTGCCTGATCCGCCAGATCCGCGGCCACAAATCGACCGCCAAGCGCGTCGGCTATGGCTTGTGCCCCTGGTTTGAGGTCATGAACCACAACCGCAGCGCCCGCCTGCGCAAATGCCTCCGCAATCGCCTGCCCTATGCCACTGCCCGCACCGGTTACCAAAGCCACTTTGCCGGTTAAATCCATGATGAACTCCTTCAAGATTGTTCCAGCACCCCAAGGCGCGTGCAAAACGAACCACTGTCACACACCTACTTGTGCCGATTGCTGTACCGTGCTAGTGTGAGGGGACAGCTTCATCCCGTCAACTACAACATCAGCCTCCCGTAATGGGACGGACACGAAGGAATAAGGAAACAGAAATGGGTGAGCTATTTCGAACGGTGATCGTGCACCTCCATGCTGGGGTGGTGCATTTTCCGATTGCGCTGTTGCTGGTAAGCGTTGTGCTTGACTTCAGAGCCGGCCAATCTCGGTTGCTGCGCCGCGCCGCCTGGTGCTCTCTCGTGCTCGGTTCCTTGGCGACGCTGCCCGCCACAATCACTGGTTTGCTGGCTCATCTGCCCTATGAGACCAGCCCGCTGCTCCCGCTGATTGAGCAACATCAGTATCTGGCATTTGCGACAACTGCGCTATTTTTAGTGTTAGCCGGGTGGCGCTGGCGTATGCTTCGTCGCGGAAACGATATTGGCGCCACGCTGCCGTATGCGGCAGGCGCACTTTTGGGTGTAGCTGTGCTGCTGTTTACGGTGTATAACGGGCATGGGCTGGTGCAGGTGCATGGTATTGGCGTAACCCCGAGCGAGCCTTAGATAACGGCTTTACGCGTGACCTTCAATGGTGAGGTCATGGTCTTAGCCAGTATGGACGAAAACATGGCGCAACAGTAGGGCAGGAGGAATTGTGTGAGCGAGCAGCCACGAAGCAGAGTGGGCACAGCCGACATCAATGGGACGCGCTTTGTTTATGAGGTGGCGGGACACGGTCATCCGTTGGTGTTGGTGCATGCCGGCATCGCCGACCGGCGGATGTGGGACGATCAATGGTCGGTGTTTGCCGAGCACTATCAGGTGATTCGCTACGACATGCGAGGCTTTGGCGATACGCCGATGGTGGCGGGTCCGTTCGCGCACCGGCACGATTTGTTCGAGCTACTGCGGTTTCTGGGTATCGGGCAGGCGTATCTGCTTGGCTGTTCGCAGGGCGGGACCACGATCATCGACTTTGCCTTGGAGCATCCGGAGATGGCTGCCGCGCTTATTCCAGTGTGCAGCACGCCGAGCGGCTAACAGTTTACCGGTGAGCCACCGCGACAGTTGAATGAGGTTATTGCCGCCTTTGATGCAGGAGATCTCGAGCGTGCATCCGAGCTTGAGGTGCAAATCTGGGTGGATGGCCGAAAGCGCTCGCCCTATCAAGTGCCCGCGGCAATCCGTGACCGCGTGCGTGCAATGAATCTGATTGCTTTAAGAAGCGACGCTGCTAACTTGGGCGGGATCAATCAACCGTTGGAGCCGCCCGCAGTAGGGCGTTTGGGTGAGCTTCAAGTGCCGACATTGGTGATCGTCGGCGCTCTGGACGAGCCAGGTGTGATCGAAGCAGGCGAGACGATGGCCCGCACAATCCCCGAGGCGCGCAAGATTGTCATCGCCGGCACAGCGCACATGCCAAACATGGAGCGTCCCGACGAATTTAACCGCGTTGTGCTCGAATTTTTACGCGAGGTCGAAGAGTCCAACACCCACTTGTAAACCATGCTAACGCGTCACAAGGAGCGTTGCAGGCGCATACCACAGAAGCATGACCGCAGGCCCCGCTCATGTTGCTCGAAGTCGGGATATTGCACTGCATGGTGATACTGCCAGGGATGAGGGGCAGCAACCTCCCTCAATTGACGGCGGTACAACGCGGGATAGCGGCCCGAGGTCGCCGGTAGCTCGTTATGAGTGGCGCGTTCAACAATACGGCCTTCCTCAATCACCAGAATCAAATCAGCATGACGGATCGTGCTGCGGCGGTGCGCGACGACACTGGTTCGTCCAGCTAGCAGCGTTGCAAGCGCATGGTGAATCAGCGCTTCGGTTTCGAGCATCCTTCCTACCCTGATCGGGCTGAACCGGCGATGGTGTTGAAACTTTGCGAATGTTCCCCCTTGACAACTGGTGGTGTCTGTTCTATAAGTGTTTATGCAAATAAATGCATAAAAGGAAGAAATCGTGGGACAAGCACCATTTCGGTTTTCAACGCCCAAACCGGTTACCTCGGAAGTGTCCCTTGAGCCGGTGTACAACGCCTTGACGAGTTTGTCGCTCCTGAACGCGGTCAACTATGTGCCTGATCCCGATCCATGGATCATCCAGACGGCAGCTCAGCTCACATCGGAGCAGCGCCATCACAACCGGCTGGTTTTTGAAGGGCTTGGCGAGGCATTAACAACTGATCAAAGTTGGGCGGACTTCCCCGCGTATCTGGATCATCTAAAAGCTGTGCCGCCTGCTACCTTTCGCGATCATCTGCTTCGGCGGCTTTGTCGCGCAGTGCCGTCCGCCAATGGCGCGAGCTCAGGAGTGCCAACGCACGTACGGCTCTTGTCAGACAAGCAGGTATTTCTGCGCCAACTCGAACGGTTGTATCCGGCCGACCCAGTTGACGACGTACTGCAGACCGAGGTGCATACGCTGCTGAACGATCCGTGCGGGCTGCATGACCTGGTTGTAACGCATTTGCGCTCGATGTGGTGGGGCTATCTGGCGGATGAGTGGCAGCGTCGGCTGCCGTTTCTGCGCAGTGTTGTGCATATGCTGCGCGACCGTGAATGGCCCAACACCACGGTAACTGAAGCCATCCGTGCGTTTATTGGCCGTGACCTGCCGCCGACAATCAGCGCGCAGCTTGACGGAGTGCAGCGCATCGTCTTCTCCGTATCGCCACATGTCGGTCCCTACGCTTCACGCTTTGGCAGTGACACGACGATCTGGGTATTTGCGCGCGGCCGTGCTCATCCCGACCAGCCCCATCAGCGCCCGACGCTCGATCTGCCACTGCGTCAATCACCGGTGAAGCGGGTTGAACTGGTCGGACCGTTCAGCGCACTCGCCGATGAGACGAGGCTCCGCATCCTGGAGCTGTTAGCGCAGGGGGAGTTACTCGCGCAGGACATCATCATGCAGCTCGGCCTGAGCCAGTCGAGCGTGTCGCGGCATCTCAAACAGCTGACGTCCGCCGGGTTTTTGCAAGAACGCCGGGGTGAAGGAGCTAATAAACGCTACCGGCTGAATGAAGCGAAGGTTGACTGGGCCTTTCTTGCGCTCAAGCAGCTTCTGACGCAGCCAACGCGCGCAGCGGATCAGCCAGCACATCCATTTGCAATGGAGCTACAGCGCTTTCTCAACACGGACGGACGGATCACTACCTGGCCGGCTCGTCGCAAAGATCAAGTTACGGTGCTGCGCTATCTCGCCGATCAGTTTCAACCTGGCCAAGAATACACAGAGAAACAGGTTAACGAGGTCTTGATCCAGCGGATCGGCAAGCCGAATGTAAGCGCTCCTTGGGAGCACACCGTCGACTTCGCGGTGGACCATGCAACACTGCGGCGCAAGCTGATGGAAGAACGGCTGATGCAGCGCACAAGCGATGGTGCTCGCTACTGGCGCGTGGACGACCAGACAACCTAATTCACAGCTGGCCATGCTGCGTGCGGCACACCTGGAATTGTGTGCCGCGCTCCTAAGCCTCGTAGCATTATCAGTGGTTGCCGAAAATATAGGTGTCTAAAAAAGTGTTACGGAACTTGCCCTGTGGATCGTAATGCTGCAGGAGCTGCTGAAATTCGGGCAGCTTGGGGTAGAGCGCTTGCAGATGTCCGGGCGACATGGTAAACAGCTTGCCCCAATGTGGACGAGCCTGGAATGGTGCGAGCGCCTCTTCGATCAACGGCAGTACCTTGCTGACACCCATCCAATTCTTTTCCCAGGTAAAGTGAATGCCTACACTGTTCTGCTTGAATGCTGGACTCATCCACAGCATGTCGGCGGCTATTGTGCGTATCTCGGAGATCTGCAAAAGGGGCGCGATGTGCTGACTTAATCCCGAGATCGCGTGAACGGCCTCGACGGCGTGCTTGCGGGGAACAAAGTACTCGGTTTGCAACTCTTCCCCGCTGCTTGGCGTGTACTCCAGCCGAAAGTGGGGTAATCGTTCGTGCCACGGACCTGGAATACCCATTTGCTCGGTACAATTTTCGGCCGAGATTCCCGGAATGGGATGGAGCTTCCTGGTTGCGCGCGTCGCCCCAAACAATTCCGGCTCAAGCTCCGCAGCGCGAGGGTCGGTGACGACGCTCTTCAGCCACACCTGGTTGAAGGCCTGGTTTTGCCAGTTGGTGAATAGGCTAACACTGTAGGCGCTCGAAACCACCTCCTCGAAGTGGTCTGTCACTTGGGCCAGCGACAAATTTTCGTACACATCCTGCCGGACCTCAAATGCCGGCACAAGATCCAGGGTAAGCTGCGTGACCACGCCCAGTCCGCCAAGCCCAACAACCGCTCCCTGAAACTGCTCGCCATGCTGATCGCGGGATAAGACCACAACCTCGCCGGTGCCCGTCACCAACTCAAGGGCCGACACGATCGTCGCAAGATTGCCATGTGTCACGCCCGAGCCATGCGTAGCCGTTGCGCAAGCGCCCGCCACCGAAATATGGGGCAATGATGCCATGTTATGCACGGCATAGCCCGCGGCGTGCAGTTCGCGGCAAAGGTCACCATAGCGCACACCGGCGCCAACGGTAACAGTGCGTCGCTTCTGGTCTAGGGCCACGATGTCGGTGAAATATTCGAGCGAGATCAGATCTTCGGGGCTATCCGCGATGTCGTTAAATGAATGCCGGGTGCCAAGCGCCCTGAGCTTGCTGCCGTTGACTACCAGCTCTTGTACTTGCTCAACTGTTTCTGGGCGATGTAATCGAGCGGCCTGGTATGTGTAATTGCCAGCCCAATTCTTAAGATTGACGGTCATTTACGTACTCCCTGAGCGGAAAAGCGAACACCACGAGTATTCCCCGGCCTGCAGATTTATGGTGTATCCAATACCTGAAAAAGAGTAACTTGCATACCATCGGGGTCTTGCAGACGAACGTTATAGTGCCCCCATGGGGTAACAACGGGCGGGTGAACGATGATCGCTCCATGCCCGAGCAATCGCTCTGTCGCCGCTTGCAAATCAGGAACGCGGAGCGCAAAGCGGATGGACGCACTCACACGTTTTCCCGCCTCGATCTGATCGACGACCGCTGCGTGTCCCTCGTCGAAAATCTCAAGCGTAGCCTGTCCTAGCTCCAGAATGGCAGCATGGCCTTGCTCATTGGTCCACAGTTCGGCCGGTTCCAGTCCAAGACCAGCACAATAAAATTGCATCAGCCGATCGTACGCTTGGGTGGTAAGCGCTACGCGCAGTTCCAAAACTGGCCTGTGCTGATCCGAGGTAGGCATGATCGGTAAGCAACCTCCCGCGAGTGCGGCTTCTAAGTATACGTGGCCCGGTGCCGTTTGGCAATTGCCCTGAGTGCTTCAAAAGGAATCTTTCGCCGTTGATTTTTGGAGATGCAGGAGGCGGTGATTGCGTTGCTGCCGGTGATTGCTTCAGGCTCGGCTGTCTGGATTGGATCTCATTGATTCATAACGGCCCGACGCGCTCAGCGAAGTCCAAAGTGATGGAGATGAACGAGTAGCTCAACTGTTATGTTAAATCCTGGCTTAGCCAGCCTGCGAGTCGGGCAGCGCACGCCATCCCGGGCCAGTTAATGGCGTGCGTCGCCACCGACCTAGCCGCCCACAACCACCAGTGGGCTGGGCATAAACAGCGCAAGAAATGTTAACAATCCCACCGTGCCGAGGACAACATGAGCGGGGCGGAGGCGCAGCACATCGTTGAATGGCGGTGGATGGCGCGGACCCATCAGCGCGATCAGGGCGACCCAGATCAGCCACGGGTAGTTGTTGGGCAAGAATAGTCCCAAAATGACACACATGCCCATCACCGTATAGGCCAGCAAGTCAGCGCCACGACCAAACAGCGCATAGGCAATGTGTCCACCGTCCAACTGCCCGACCGGCAACAAATTGAACATCGTGATGAGCAAGCCGATCCACGCACCCCAAGCCACCGCGTTGAGCTGCACGTCGACGCCGTTTCCCGGCAGCCATTGACCAAACACCGCATACTTGGCCACGGCATATATCAGCGAATTACCTTCCTGTATATATGTACCGGCCGGTGGTCCGTCAACGGTTGAAGTGGCAAGGCCATACAGCAACAGCGGGATCGCCACAACTAACCCTGCCAGCGGACCAGCTACAGCTACTTCCAGCAGCGTCCGGCGGTCCTCGAAGGGCTCCCGCTGAACGATGACTGCGCCCAATGTGCCGGTCAGCGAAATGCCCGGCAACATGGGAATAAAGTAAGGCAAGCTCGCCGGCGCGCCCCTGATACGGCTCACCACAAAATGGCCCATCTCATGCGTAAATAAAATACCAAGCAGCGTTGCGGCAAATGGCACGCCGAGCCCGAGCAAGGCGGGCTCGCGAAACAACCTGGCAAAATCAAGCTCTTGGAGCTCGTTCAACGTGCCGGTGATCAGCACGCTGATAATGGTTGCAGCAAACAGCGCCGCGTTGATTCCCCAGCGCAGCGGTCGGCGTGTCACAACTCCACGCGCCGCAATCACCTCGATGCCGTCCGCGTGTGCCCTAAGAAATGGTGTGTATCCCAGGCGCTCAAAGCGCTTGCGCAGCGGTCCGTACACTCGGTCGGGCGCTTCCAGCAAACGGCCTCGCACAATAATCGTGCCGTCTTCCGAGCGCTGAATGTTTGTAGGCGCGATCAGGTCGGCAAATACCGGCTGTAAATCGTGTTCCACAAAATTACTGGAGATCATGTATCCAACCTAGGCTATCCGACTTTGAACCATACTCGTATAGTACACCGATTTGGATGCCAGCTGCGGTACACGTATCCGGCTAAGGTCGTATGTGCCTGCCTGACGCGACATGTCCGTTATAAGGGACCCAGACCATGACGGTAAGTGGCACGACAATTGGTATTGACAGAGCTGCCGGCGAGCACTGCACGAGCAGGGCAGGCACTGAATAATTATTGGATACGATAAGAAGGACCCATGATAAATCTGCGTGCCCCTCGTCGCCGTACCATTTTTGTGACAATGTTGATCTTGACGCTGATCTGGCTGCTTTTTTTTGGCAATCAGGTGTTTCAAGCTGCGCGTCAACTGCTGGAAACTCAACCAGCCGGCGAAGCTAGCGAACAACCATGGCTGCTGCAAGCACTGGAGCAGTATGGTTTGCCGCTCCTTTTCGGCGGAGTGACCGTTGCAGCTGCTGGCATTCCGCTGCCAGTTTCGTTGCTGCTGTTGGCGGTTGGGGCAGCCGCAGGGCAGGGACAATATTCGGTTGCCCTGGTGATCGGCGTTGCTCTGGTTGCGGCCGTACTTGGCGATCATCTAGGCTACTTGCTTGGTTGGAGCGGAGGACGCTGGCTCGTACAGCGCCTTGCACGCCTGCTGAAGAGCGAGGAGCAGCTCCCACGGGCGCAGGCCACGGTTCGCGAGCGAGGCTGGATGGCGATTTTCTTGAGTCGTTGGCTGCTACTGCCTCTGGGCAGTCCGTGTAATTGGATTTGTGGCAGTCTTCGCTATCCGATGGGTCGCTTTTTTGTAGCCGATGTGCTCGGCGAAACATTGTACGTCTGTCTTACCGTATTTTTAGGTGTGACATTTAGCGCCCAAATCGAAGGGGTGGCCACGTTGATTGGCCGTCTGGGACTGTGGTTTGTGGGACTTTCACTGGCTGCATTCCTGGGCTGGAAAGTGCTGCGACGAAGCTCGTCGACGCTGCCCGAAACACGCCCGAACAGTCTTGAAGGCGGCAGTCCCTTGGTGTGACACGCAAGCTTTTAGATGTTGCAGCGGCCGTTGCGTTGGTCGATGCGGCGCGTGTGCGTTGCTTCCGGCATACACCTGCTATAGCAGGGCTCGCGCCAACGCCAAAGCGACGCTGTGCAGCGTTGAAAGCGCTGCCGAACACGGAGCTTGGCTCTTACGCATCTGTCGTTCATAGCGCATAATTGACCCTGTGCCCGCATTGTTGCTCGTGGTGGTGCGTACGGTATACAATGGCAAAGGGCGTGGCATAGCTTCTGCACCGCCCGCCAACACCGCAACCAAACATGCAGGAGTGCCTTGCGCTTGATGCACTAAGGCAACGTGCCCTTACCCTGGCTACCAAGAAAGAAGATGCGCTATGACAAATAATGAAAGTTCGTCTGCCGGCCAGCTAACTGATGTGCCGGAGTTAAACAGTGCGACACGCACCGGACGCCCGACCGAGGATGAGCAACTGCTAGCAGTTCCTGTGCAACAGCCTTTGTTTACCCAAACCGATCCTTGGCGAGTCATGCGCATCATGGCCGAGTTTGTGGAAGGCTTTGACGAGCTGGCTGAGCTGGGTCCGTCCGTCACGATCTTTGGCTCGGCCCGCGTCAAACCCGACGATCCGCAGTACGCCGCAGCGGTCGAAGTCGCGCGGTTGCTTGGCGAGGCGGGCTTTACGATTATCACCGGTGGCGGTCCGGGGATCATGGAGGCTGGCAATCGTGGTGCCCAGGTCGCGGGTGTGCCCTCGATTGGCCTGAATATCGAGCTGCCGTTTGAGCAAGGCTCAAACCCGTTTGTGGACGTTGCCATTGACTTTCGTTACTTTTTCGTCCGCAAAACCATGTTTGTGAAGTACGCTCAGGCGTTTGTGATCTTTCCCGGTGGCTTCGGCACCATGGACGAGCTGTTTGAGGCGCTGACGCTGATCCAAACGGGCAAGGTTCAAAACTTCCCGGTGATCTTGTTTGGCTCGGCTTTCTGGCATGGCTTGCTCGACTGGCTGCGAACCACGATGCTGGTCGAGGGTAAGATTTCGCCAGCTGACCTCGACCTGCTGATCGTGACCGACTCGCCGACTGATGTCCGGGACATGATTGTGAAGTCGGTCCAAGGCCAGCCCTGGCGCACCGAGCAGGAAGAAGAAGCCCGCAAAGCGACCCGCGCAGTCCTGGGCAAGGATCGTCAAACGACTGCACCTAAACGCCGCTCCAAACCTTGAGAACAGCACGGCCTGAAATTAAGTCGACGGAGAATTAGTGCGGCCGGGTTGGCCGCAGCGTCAACTCCTGGCACTGGATCCCGTACTCGCGTCTCGAGTACTGCCACCCCTTGGCAAAAGCGCCGCCCAAACTGTATCATACGCTGCACGCTAACATAATGTAGAGCGTGGTTATGTTGGACGACCCGGCGTGCCTCGCGACGGCTTGCTCAAGGAGGAGCATATGCAGCTTGATTTGATTGGCGTTCCGCTCGATTTTGGAGCGGGACGCCGTGGTGTGGATATGGGGCCGAGCGCTATTCGTTACGCAGGGCTGCGCCAAGGCTTGGAAGCGCTGGGCCTCGACGTCACGGATTATGGCAATATCGCGGTGCCGCTGGCCGAAACATGCCAAGTTGGCGACCCCAAACTTAAATACATGGAGCCGATCATCGGGGTTGCGCAGCGGCTGGCCGAGCGGGTCGCCAATACGCTAGCCGAAGGGCGATTGCCGCTGGTGCTTGGCGGCGACCATAGCCTGGCGCTTGGTTCCGTGATTGGTGCCGCCCGTGGTCGTAAGCTCGGCCTGATCTGGCTCGACGCGCATGGCGACTTCAACACCCACGAAACGTCGCCTTCAGGCAATATTCACGGCATGCCGCTGGCTGCGCTCTGCGGTTATGGCGCGTCGGCGCTGGTAACGTTGAACCATGGTGTGCCAGAAGGGCCGAAGGTCGATCCGCATAACATTGCGATCATCGGCGCGCGGGATATCGATCCGGAGGAGCGGCGGCTATTGCGCTCCTCCGGGGTAGCCGTCTACTCCATGGAAGCCATCGACCGGCTAGGTATCAACGAAGTGGTGCATCGCGCGATTGAGACCGCGTGCCGCGGCACAGATGGAATTTATTTGAGCCTTGATTTAGACGGGATCGACCCCATGTTCGCGCCAGGAGTAGGCACCCCGGTACCTGGTGGCCTCACCTTTCGCGAAGCGCATCTGGCCGTGGAGCTGCTGGCTGAAACCAAGCGGCTGGTCGGGATGGATTTGGTCGAGGTCAATCCGATCCTGGATCGGACCAACATGACTGCGGAGCTCGCCGTGCAACTTGCGTTTTCGGCGTTCGGCAAGCGCATCTGGGGGACCTTGTAGCTCCAGAATGCGCGCTGTGTGGCATGTGCTGGCGCGTGTGCTCCCCGTTCGCCAATGCCAAGCGACCGAACCTGTTTTCGATGTTCGTACAGCCGGAGCTACGAGCTGGCGCTGGTGTAGCTGCCGATGGCTCGGAGCCATAGCCAGCGTGACACGACCACCAGCCCCACCGCCACGACCAAGGCGCTTACCACACTTGCCGGGCGGATCCGACCAAGCAGCACTTCGGCGGGCACGGTGGTGATAAATGCGATCGGCAGCACAAAGGTGAACAGGAACCGAGCCCAGGAGGGAAAAACGGTAACTGGAAATTGTCCGGCCCTGAACAAGCCGTTGAAAAGCTCGGTAATATTTTCTACCTTCACAAACCAGAAGGCGGTGGTGGTGAGCATAAACCAGACCGCGTACACAATGGTGAGCGCCGCACCCACAAGGACGATTCCCCCTAGGATGCTCAGGATGGTCACGCCGGGCAGCTGGGCTAATGCCCAACCCATCACACCCAGTCCGGTCAGGAGATTGGGTAACACAAAGATGTTGACGTTGCGCGCGGAAACCAAGAATTGCGTATCGATCGGCTTGAGCAGCGTAAAATCCATCGTGCCGCTGCGCACTGCTTCGGCCATCTTGTTCAGATTCGGCCGCAACAACCCCCCGATCATGCCTTGAATAAACGTGAACAGACCGAGCAGCACTGCAGCCTCATAGTAGCTCCACCCACCCAGCGACTGCCCGTCGCCCAGCAGGATAAGTAAGCCGAAGAGCGCGCCCGTGGCTTCGAGCAGCGCGCCCAGTACGCCGAGCGCAAAATTCGTTCGGTACTCAAGCTGTGCGCTCACGCTGGCAGCGGCAAAAATCCCAGCCAGGCGCAGATACCGCAGGATAAAGCCAAACGGACCGCGCTTGCCCCTGGTTGCTGTTTGTGTGCTTGATCGACCCATGTGTGCTGCCCTGCCTGCTCGATTACGCTGCCGGAAGTGTGCGGCTTGCTTTACGCGCCAACCGCGCCATAACGACGTAGCCCACGTCGCCACAGCAAGGATCGCAGCACGCCGAAAATGGTGATCCATGCAAGCTGTACCGCGATGATCCGCACAATCTCCAAACCGTTTGCTTCACCCGTCAAAATTTGTACCGGGTAATAGATGACATACGGAAAAGGCAGCCATTCGATAATCGTCCGCGCCCATACAGGATACAAATCGAGTGGAGCAAAGCTGCCGGTCAAAAACATAGCGATGCTGTAATACAGCTCCTCCACCGCGATCGCTTGCTCAAACCAGAAGGCGAGGATGCCAACACAGTAGGCGATCAAAAAGCGAATCAAGAACGCGAGGTTGATACTGAGCAGGTAGAGCAAAGCATGGGGCAGGTCCGGGGTTAGCTGCGTACCGGGAACGATGAATAGCCCGACCACAATGACGATGATCGCCAGCGGCACACGTACCAGTCGTTCGGTTACATGCATCGCCAAATGTTCCCACAGCGGGTCCAACGGCCGGAGAAGCTTGGCCGACAAAATGCCTTGCCGAATCTGCAGATCCAGCTCCCAGGCCACCCAGGCTACCACGAGCTGCTGCGACACCCATGCCGCCAGAAAATACGCGGCAAAACGTTGTGGCGTAAAATCACCAACAGCACCGCCGGCCGCCTGAGCCTTGCCGATCCAAACCGCGAGCATGATCAGTGGTATCGAGCCGGTTAGCATCCAGATAACGATTTCGGCCCGATACGCGCTCATGTTGGCGAACCAGACTTCAAGCAGCGTCCGTGCCTTTGATGGTCGGCCAGTGTCGCGGTACTTGGTCGCCACCATACGCTTCACGACCCCACCTCCTGCGGCTCTTGAGCCCTGACCATGTCTGCTGTCGCGGGGCGGTGGCCGCCAAACATCTGCCCAATCACCTCTTCGATCGGCGGGTCTTCAATCGTCACGTCGGCGATCGGCAGCTCGGCCAAGAGCCTTGCCGCCGTGCTGCTCGTGGTTTGTCGTGGCACCTCCAGTCGTGCCCGCAAGCCTTCCACGGATTGCACCTGCCCATAGCTGGCCAGCCGTTCAAGCGTGACCAGCCGCGCCAGCTCGACGCTGATCACCTTGCGCGCCCCAGCGCGCTCGGTCAGCTCTCCTAAATCGCCGTCAAACACAATCTGGCCTTTGTCGATCACGATGATCCGCTTACATAGGGCAGTAACGTCGGCCATGTAATGGCTCGTCAGAATAACGCTGGCCTGGAAGCGTCGATTGTACTCCGCAACGAATTCGCGGATGCGCACTTGCATGTTAACATCCAGGCCGATCGTCGGCTCGTCCAAAAACAGTACCTTGGGCCGATGCAGCAGCGCCGCAGCCAGCTCGCACTTCATGCGCTCACCCAGCGACAGCTTACGTACCTGCTTTTTCAAGATGCCCTCCAGCTCAAGGATCGTGTTGAACTCACGCATCGTTGCCTGGTACTCGTCATCGGGAATTTCGTAGATCGCCTGATTGACGCGAAAGCTGTCGAGCGCCGGCAGGTCCCACAAAAGTTGTTGCTTTTGGCCCATCACCAAGGTGATCAGTTTCAAAAACGCCGCCCGCCGCTCCTTGGGCGTGAACCCTGCGACGTCTACACTGCCCCCGCTCGGGTGGAGCAGGCCGGCCAGCATTTTAAGGGTTGTAGTCTTGCCGGCACCATTTGGTCCTAAAAAGCCAACCATCTCACCTGGATCGATCGTAAAGGTAACGCCGGCGACGGCCTGCACCAGCTTGGTCTTGCGGTGAAAAAAAGCGCGAAGCGAGCCGGCCAAGCCTGGCTCTTTTTCATGCACCACGTAATGCTTTTGGAGGCCGGCTACCTGGATCGTATGGGCAGGCAGGTGTTTCACGAATGCTCCTCTTGTGCTGCGGTCTTGGCGCTCATGCGTGCTATGCTCCAGTGTACCATTGCAATACGTGATCTGTAGCAACGCGGAGCGGTAACGTCGGCCAGTCCTGGCAAGGTTCGGGCATCTGCCTGTGCTGGCATAGCCCAAGCAGTGTATTTGCCGCTTGACAATCGGCTAAAACACGGTACAATCCGTACTCGCGATTGCATAAATCGCACCGGTATCCGAGCCCGTTCGGCGCAGCGGTCGCAAGTGGTGAGATGGTCTCCCACAGCGGTGCTTGCCCGTGATGACCAGTTCTTTTGATGGAACACCGCACAACCGCGGTCTGGTCCAATCCGAATCGGGCGTTCCCCTAGGTGTTATGGACGTTTGCTGTACAACGAACCGCTTTGCGATAATAAGCGTTCTACACAATCGCCAGCGCCGAGGCCGAGCGCCTGGGGTAACGCGTCTGCGTTAACCTGATCCCCCTTGCCTCCTTCGCCCCGCGCCGCCTGGCTACGGGGTATTTTTATGCCCAAAACGTGTAGTGCTGCCCTGCAAAGCGGTTCTTTTAATGGCCGATCGTGTCGTTATTTTAAGAATGCTTGCATGGGAGGACCTATTCGAATTGGAGCAGACATATCGTGAGTACCTTCGGGCCCGCTATGGAGTTGGTGACAACGGGTCGCTGAACGAGTTCATCAGCCGGCGTGATGGCAAGCTGATGTTCGCCAATGTGGATTTGGAGGCTCTGGTGGCAGAGCATGGGGCGCCACTGGAGATTGCATATTGTCCGCTCATCACGGAACAAATTAATCGGATGCAGGAGGTAGCGGAGCAAGCACTGCGCGATACGCAGTACGATGCCCGCTTTGTTTACGCCTACGCCACAAAAGCCAATTTTAGCGAAGAAGTCGTGCGGACGGCGCTGAATGCGGGCGCGCACTACGAGACCTCGTCGGTTGCGGACGCCCGGATAGCGCTGGATCTGTGGCGACGTGGAGTCGTGCCAGCTGAGCAATATATTTTTTGCAACGGCTCCAAGGAAGACGATTACATTGCGGCGGTGCTGCGGCTCCGGCTCGCGGGCAACGCCAACGTCGTGTCGGTGCTTGACGATCTGGACGAGTGGGCTGCTTACCGCGCCAGCCCCGTGCCGATGCAGATCGGCGTGCGCGCGCGCGAGTATGCGAAGTGCTCAGGCGGCGATCGGTTTGGCCTGCTGCCCGCCGAGATTGACGACGTCGTGGCAACACTGGATGAGACGGCGCATCAGCTGGTGTTGTACCATGCGATGGTCGGTTCGCAGCTGGAAGACCAGGATGCTTGGTTGAGCAAGCTGGCAGGGGCGGTTGAGGCCTACTGCCTGTTGCGCCGCCGCGTGCCCACGCTGCATATGTTCAACTTCGGCGGTGGCATGCCGACGTCGGCCTACAACCTCGGCTTTAGGTTCGACTACGCCGAGTTCATGCGGAAGCTCTTCGCCACAATCGCCGCCACCTGCGCGCGCTTTGATGTGCCGGTGCCGGATGTTGTCGGCGAGTTCGGCCGCTACACGGTCGCCTCCCACAGCATGTATCTGATCGAGGTCGGCAAGGTCAAGCGGGGGCGGAACGGCGAAGCGCCCTGGTATCTGCTGAATGGCTCGCTGATGGTCAGCGCGCCAGACACGCTGATTGTGGACGATCAGCAGTTCATTGTGCTGCCGCTGACGGATTGGGAGCAGGAAGCTCAGGAAGTCCGGCTGGGTGGTCGGCGTACGTGCGATTCGGACGATCAGTATCCCCGGCCGGGTCAAGCGCCGCTGCTGCTGCCCAAAAGCGACGGCGGCTTGATCATCGCCGTGTTCGGCGTTGGCGCGTATCAATCGATGCTGGCCGGCAAGGGCGGCGCCCATCACTGCCTCAATCCGGAGATGAAGCGCGTGATCATCGAGCAAGACGGCGAGCAGCTCGTCACGCGTGTCGTCCAAGAGCAGAGCTTGTCCCAGATCATGACGGCCTTGGGCTACACCACCGAGACGGAGCGGGCGCGGATTCGCCGCACGCCAGCGCCGCGTGTACGTCGGCCCGATGTTTGGCGGTCTACGGTGCGCGTAACGCCACAGCGGCGAACGCCTAACGCACCATGGATACTTTCTAGCTAAGGTAGCTTAGTCTATTAATCGTTGGAAGGAACGTGGTCAAGCACGTTCCTTCTTTTTTGTGAATGGATGCCGGCCTGTTGCAGCGCGATCAGGCATGTTTCGGCTCGGTTGCCCCGTCAAAGAAGTAGGCACAGCTTAGGCGAACTGATGGTGACAGTCCGCCCTGGGGATGGTACGATCAAGCGACGGAGGGGCGCTCTCCGTATCTGGTGCGGAGACCATCCGAAACGAGAAACACAGGAAACATACACGATGTATTTGTATCTGATTCGCCATGCCCAGCCCCACTATAACGCCCCCGTTCCGTATCATGTTCCGCCCGGTCCTGGGCTAACCGAGCATGGCCTCGCGCAGGCTGCGGCGCTTGTACCGATGCTGCGCCAGGTTGGGATTGAGCGGCTGGTCAGCTCGCCTTTGCGCCGTTGCACCATGACGGCTGAACCCCTGGCTGCGGCATTAAATATGGATTTGCACATTGACGACGATCTGCGTGAACAGCAGCCTGGCGAAGCTGCGGCCGATGTCAATGTGCGTATGCTACGGGCAGCGCTAGCGCAGTCGGATGTGCGAGTGGTTGCACTGTTTTCGCATGCCGCGCCACTTACCGAGCTGCTACGAACGCTGACCCACAACGAAATCGTGCTGCCTCCCAAAGATTATCGTGGCAATCATCTATTGGAGTGCATGGTGTGGGGCTTGCATAACCGCGGCGGGCGCTGGAAAGCTCAGCACTTGCCTCCGAATGGTCGAGCGTGCTAGCCCTACCTTTGGCTGCGTCGCTCTTAGCCTACGCTAAGCAAGCTCCGGTACAGTTAAGCCTGAGCATGAAACGGGAGCAGGTTTAACGATGCAGCAACAATCAACGCGACAAACGATCGGTCGCGCTATCCGCACCTTTTGCCTGCTCGGCCTGGTTGTGCTAGGTGGGGCGCTGGCCTGGTACAGCGTGCAGGCGCAGTTCGTCACCAGTCGCCCGACTTCGGCTAGCTCAGCCCCCGCTGCGACGGCGAGCTTACGGGCTCAGGCTGCAGTTCCGACTGCGAATGCTACTTCTCCGCCAGCGCCCACAATTGCTCCGTCGCCCACGGCTTTAGCTGCTGCTCCACGGCCAGCCCAATTGGCTGAAGCGCCGAACGTGCGTGTTAGTGCGGGCCGCTTTACCGGACACAGCGAGGTCACGCTGGCCCGGAACCCCCGGAACAGCGAAAATATGGTGGGCGCTTCCAAAATGTTCACCGACAATGCCAGCTACCAATTTCGGATCGGAACGTACGTCACGCAAGATGGTGGACAGACCTGGACCGACAATGGGCATTTACCCGGCCTGGAACAGTTCGAGGTAACGTCGGATCCGGTTGTCGCCTTTGACAACGCGGGCACGGCCTATGTCGAAGTGCTGGCAGCTACGCGCGGTTCTCGCTCGGCCTCGTCGTTGTACCTGTATAAATCGGTGGATGGAGGCACTACATGGGGGCAGCCGCTGCTTGTGTCGGATGACGCCCGCGGCTTTAACGATAAGCAGTGGCTGGCTGTTGATCTTTCCGGTGGACCACATGACGGCAACCTGTACACGGCTTGGGTGCAGATCGTCGACGACACGTACCGAATATTGTTTGCACGGTCGACCGACGCCGGTGCAACATGGTCAGAACCGCGGGTGTTGGCTGCAGATGAGCGCGTGGCACGGCAAGGGCCGGTGGTGACGGTCGGTTCGGGCGGCGAAGTGTATGTGGTATGGAGCAACTTATCCGGCAGCTACTTCGAGTCGAGCGTGTCCGTGGATGGCGGTTTCAGCTTTACGCCACCGCGGCACGGCCTGGCCTTCCGCAATGTCGATCCGCTGAACGGCAATTTACGCCGCAGCTTTGTGCTGCCGGCGCTCGCCGCCGATCCTCGCCGACCGCAAACACTGTACTTGGTTTGGGATGACGGGCGTTTAGGTGATGCGGATGTTCTGTTTAGCCGCTCGACAGATGGCGGCGCTACCTGGCAAGCGCCCGTGGTGATTAATGGCGATATCACAAACGACCAATTCCAGCCATGGGTAGCGGCTGACGCCAATGGCGAGGTCTTTGTGCAGTGGTTTGATCGGCGGGACGATCCCGCTGACCTCCTCGTGCACACCTATGCGGGCCGTTCAACCGACGGGGGAGTTACTTGGAGCGAGCTGCGCGTAACGAACGTTGCGTCCGATCCCACTGTCGGCTTACCCCTCGCCGGCGACGCTGGCTTTTATGGCGATTATCAAGCCCTTGTGTCGGATGATACCGAGGTCCAGCTCTTTTGGAACGAAACACGCGACGGCCAGCAGGAGGTGTACTCGGCCTCGATCCAGGACGAGCACTGGGGCTTGCCCTACGCGGTGCGTGAAGCGGGACCAGCCAGGCACAATCGAAGCCCAGCACCCGAGGCAATCGAGAACGAATAGAGCGTTCCAGGCTGAGCCGGTCACCTCCAAAGCTGTTAACCGTGGTCAAGCGCTTGTTGGCGCTGCATCCTTTCGTGTGCGTGTGGCAACCAGGGTGGCATATCCAGCTAATCCAGTTCCGGCGAATGAAAACCATTGAATGGCATAGCTCAAATGCGAGCCCTCGGCAAGTTGAATGTCGGGTTGGGGATCGGGAAGCGCAGGTGCGTCCGGCACTGGCAGCTGTTCAATAAAAAATGGGAGCAGCGGATACGGCACCTGCTCGGCGATGCGCGCCACATCCACCCGGAACCATGTTTCTAATCTGCCGCTTGAGGGTTGGCGGTCGATTGGTCCGATGGCTGTGGTTCGCGGCTGTGGTTTGCGCAGAATGCCCTCGATCTCAACTTCGCCTGGAACTGCATATTGCTGCAATGCCCTTGCATCGTATTGCAGCAGCGGTACCCAGCCTCGATTGACGAGTACATGCTGATCGCTGCCCGCGATGCGGAGCGGAGTTATGATTTCAACGCCGGCCACGCCGTTGCGCGATTGCGTACGGAGCACAATCTCGTTGGCATAATCAAAGGTTCCCCGAACCCGCACTCGGCGGTGCTCTTGGGCTGCCACATCCACCGCTGCGCCCGTAATCGGAAGGGCCGGTTGCACGGTGCGGCTGGCGATCACTGCGTTTTGGACTCGTCGTTCCCCGAGGCGCTGCAGTTGCCACATGCCCAGGCGGATGAAACCAAAGGCAATCACAATCACAATCAGGGTTTGCCAGCGCCATTGTGGGCTAATCAGCTGCCGCGGCAGGGCTCGCCACGTAGCCCAACCGTCGGGCTTGGTTGTTGGAATTGCCTTATTTTGGGTATCGGAATGCTGGAAGGTGTCCATGCTGCTGCCTTTCGCGCGGAACTTGGGTTTCTCCTCCTTATTGTAGCGCGGTAGGGCCGCCCGTGCTTAATCGAGCACCATTGCTTACCGCTTGTCCATGGGCTGATCGGTGGATGAGGTCAAGGAAACAGCTCGGCCTCGCTGTAGCTCGTGAGTTAAGGCAGCAACGTGGGCTTGAAGTGTGGCAATCTCATGCCTCAACGTTGCCGTCTCCTGCGCACTTAGCGCGCCGGTGCCTTCCGCTTGATCGCCGGCCGCATCTTGGCCGACAAAGTAGCTGGCGATTGTAGCGGTGATATAGCCAAAGATCGCGAACGCATACAGTGACAGAAGCCAGCCCAGTATGCGGCCCTCTCCCGTTTTGGGCCAGTATTCCGAGCCCATGGTTGTCATGATCATCGCTGTCCACCAAACGGCCTCGCCGTAGTTAACCAGCCCAGTTGCCTCTATCTGTGCTTCGCTCAGAGCGGCGGGGCTTTCAAACGCGTACATGCCTGCTGCTCCCGCAAACGTCACAATGAGCGTCAACGAAGCGATATACCCAATGCCCCGTCGCCCCATTGTTTTGGCGACCGCGCGCATGCCCCGATTGAGCGAGGTGACTAAGCGGAGCAAGCTGATTGAGCGGAGCGCGCGTGCGGCGCGCAGCACTCGCAGGGCCCGAAAAATACGCAGGATGCGGAGTGCCGGCAACAGCAACGAGACAGCAGTTAACCAATTTCGTCGCAAATAGTCGAGCTTGTGCGGAGCAATCATGAATTCGATGGCAAAATCAAGGATGAACAAGCCCCAAAGAATGTAGCTGACTGTTTGCAGAAATGGACTCAGTCCGCCCGTGAAGTCGAGAATAAGGAGTGCAAGCCAGATAAATGACAGCACAATCATTGGTTTGTCGGTTAGCGCGTTGATCTGTTCAAGTAATGCCCAGCGCTCATGCTTCAACTGTTGCTGGGAGTCATGTTCCGGTTGTGTCCTCATCCTCCGCTCTCCGTAATTTCCCATATTCCACTGCTGAGCTTCTGCTGGCGGCCGTTTGCACATTGAGCGGCTAGCAGAATTGTGTTGTCGACCTGGTTATAGGGCCAGCAAAAGGACGGCGTACAGTCCGGCTCCGAGTGCAAACGCTGAAAAGCGGCTGGCGCGCTCTTCGGGTAACTCTTCCTTGAGTACATTCAGGATGATGCCGCCCGCGAGGAAGGCGACAAGTATAGCAATCGTTGCTTCCGCCAGCGTGAAAACCAGGCCGAGACCATAGCCCAGAAAAAGCGTAGCAACTAATACCCAACGGCCACTTCGATCATAGTCGCGCTTATGGTGTTCTCGGAGTCCATAGTCGTTCACCACAAAATGCAAAGCCATGGCGATCACAAACAGCAAGAATCCAATCATGCTTTCCTGTTCACGATGTACCAGTAAGTAGCCGATCAACGTGTTATACACGCCGAATGATGCCATGTGGAGCCAGAAAACTCCTTGCTCGGTTTCGTCTGCTTCACCTTCGGCTTGCGATTGACGTCGCGAATGGACCGCAGCTCGATCTAAGCCGTAGAAGATCGCTAGCCCCAACAGCGCAATCAGATAAACATGATGTTCGAGAAAGGCTAACGCTTCGCCAGCGGCTTCAGCAACGACTTCCTGCCCTGCGCCGAGCTCTGGTAGCAAGTGTAAAAACACATAGGCGACAGACACACCTCCCGCAATCGACAGCCAGCGACTGCGGGGTGTTCCAGACAAAAAACGCAGCTGGTCGGCAACAACATGAGCAACCGCGAGGCTAGCCGCAGCAAGCAAAGCTATCAACGGATGCATCATCTCCGCAGCTCCTTTCCGGATATTGCCAACCGATGCATTATATTTCCTCGCAGGATCACCATCATTTCATTGTATGCCGAATGCTATCCATCGGGTGGATAGCCGCGGCAAAACTCGCGAATCGCTGGAGCCCTACCACAAGCGCTATAGCAACCTGTGGCCCAAGAATCCATCTTTGATGCTGGGAGCAAGCGGCACACGCACATGGTGGTGCTATTGGGCAGGCGATCCGACAACATGCAGAGTGGGAACCGGTGGAGCATTTTGCAAACCCGATTCCAAGATGTGTGTCCATACCAAGCGGTTTGGCATATCACTGAGCAAGCGAGTGCGTGGGGCTGTTATGACACGTTAAGCCTGCGGGGGTATTCGGGAAACAGCTGATAACAGGGGGATTTTCGGCGGGTTAGCGCAGGTTGTGCTCACGTTGGTAGGTTATTGCGGCACGTTGACGATCCAGCTTGCCCCACCGAAGGGCTGACTCACAAGACCGATCTTCAATGTTATGGCATTCGGCCGCACCGCTTGGGGCACAACAACGGTCGCGGTTTGCTTGCCGCCACGTTTCACTTCCACAACTCCAACAGGATCAGAGCGCGTCGCGTCGATCAGATACTTGACTTGGTTGTCGGCGATCACAATGTTTTCGGGCACAAGCGCCATTTTCGCGGGCACATTACGGCGGTTTTCGATGGTCCAGCTCAGCCGAATGTTGCCGTTGTTGAAATCTACCGTTTCAAGCGTTACCAGAATATCCGCGCTTTCTTCGTCGGCGCCGATCCATTTAGCTTGTTGCCGATCCCAGCGTCGCGCCACGCGTTGATGCACTTCGGCCACACCGTTCACCACGTTCTCCGGCAGTCCACCCTCAGGGATTGTAGGCACGGGGCCGATTGTCGCTTGGTTAATCGGCTCATTACTCGTCGGACGGAGTGGCTGTAGCGCTGCCAGTGTCCAGACCAAGGCCAGCAGCACAAACACAGTCAGCACCCCGCCTGTCCAGCTGTTGGCTCCGCGCAGCGCCGTTTGCCACCAGGGCGCCGCAGGAGGAGGAGGTGCTTGAACGGGAGGCTCTGGCTCGGCCGGCGGTAAGGGCACCTGCGGCTCCGATGGGGTGGCAGCCCAGGCCGGCATCACGCCCGCCAGCAAGTTGTTAAGCTCCTGCCACGGCTCGCAGTGAAGTAGTTTGGGAATGCGCTGCAGCTCGTCGTCCGACAGCTCTATGCCGCTGGATCGCTCGGTCAGCAGATAGGTCGGCAGCTCGTCCAGCCCCTTGACTTGCACTTTCCAATCAAGATCGATCTCCGAGCCTGGCTCAACCGTGGGCACCAGCACGATCACCCGCTTGGCAGCCCTAAAATCAATATTGCTTGCCTTTTGGGGCGATACGATCTCGGTTTTATGGTCGTTCAGGAAGTTGGTGAAGTTGTAGAAGTAATTAACTACCTGTCCGTACGGATTTTTACGGCCGGGATTCAGCTCCTTGGTAGAGCCACTTTTGCTGACAACTTTCCACTTGCCGTTGACCGAGCCAAAGACTTGCCCGTCAACGTGTTTCAATTCCATGATAAAGATCGCGTCAGACTTAAGGATGACCAGATCAATCGCGCGTCCGCCCACGCTGAAATTAGCGATCATCACATACAGCCCTTCCAAACGGTCAAGACCGTTGGCTAAAGCGATGATCGCTTTGCGCTCGTTTGGATTATCCGGCTTTTCGCCGATCCACACTTGGACGGCCACAACGCTCTCCCAAGATGTAACTGCCGGAGCGGGGCAACACCAATTGTTGTGCCGCGGCTGCCCAAACCGCAGGCAGCTGTTTAGCCTGTGTTACCGGCGGCGCCCTCCACTGTGCGGCGCAGTGCTCCGGCTCTTGGCGGTTGGCTTGCCGCCACGGCTCGTGCTTGTTGCCTTAGACGCGCCGGTTGCACTGGGGGTTGCAGTTGGCGTTGGGCCGTTGGGCCGCTCGTGCACACTTTCCAGCAGAGCTGTGGTGTCTTCAAGCGCCAAGGTACGACGAAACTCGACGACCTGATCGCGCAGCAGTGCTGCTTTCTCGAACTCCAGGTTCTTGGCCGCATCCTTCATCTGCTTTTCAAGCTCTTTGATCATCTTGAGCAGCTCGTCCTTGGGAATGGCGATATCACCACCTTGGCCGACGATATAGGGCGCTTGTTCTTCGGCTACCCGCTTGAGCTGGTTCGTCAAATCCCGGATCTGCTTAACAATACCACGCGGCTCGATACCATGCTGCCGGTTGTAGGCGCTCTGGATATCGCGGCGACGCTGTGTTTCTTTAATCGCCAGATCCATGGAGCGAGTTACGCTGTCCGCATACATGATGACGGTGCCGTCCACATGGCGTGCTGCCCGCCCAACCGTTTGGATCAACGCGGAGGCGGAGCGCAGATAGCCTTCTTTGTCGGCATCCAGGATCGCAACCAGGGAAACCTCGGGCAGGTCCAATCCTTCACGCAGCAGGTTGATACCTACCACCACATCATAAACGCCCAGCCGCAGATCGCGCAAGATCTCCACCCGCTCGATCGTATCGATATCGGCGTGCAGATACTGGGTGCGAATGCCCATTTCCTTGAGATAATCTGCCAAATCCTCGGCCATGCGCTTGGTTAGCGTGGTCACCAATGCGCGCTGCTGGGCCTCCACCCGCTGCTTGATCTCGCCCAGCAAGTCGTCGATCTGCCCGCGCGAGGGCCGTACGTTGATGACCGGATCGAGCAGCCCGGTTGGCCGGATGATCTGCTCGACCATGCGCTCTGAGTGCTCAAGCTCATACGGGCCGGGCGTTGCCGAGACGTAGACTACCTGGTGCAGATGCTGGGTCCATTCGTCAAAGGTTAAGGGCCGGTTGTCGAGTGCGCTTGGCAGCCGAAAGCCAAAGTCCACCAGCGTTTGCTTGCGGCTGCGGTCGCCGTTGAACATGCCCCGAACCTGCGGCACTGAAATATGCGACTCGTCCACAAACAGCAGAAAGTCATCCGGAAAGTAGTCCAGCAGCGTCCACGGTGTCTGCCCCTCTTGCCGCCGATCCATGTGTCGGCTGTAGTTTTCAATGCCGGAGCAGTACCCCATTTCCGCCATCATCTCCAGGTCGTACAGCGTGCGCTGGCGCAGTCGCTGGGCTTCCAGCAGCTTGCCGTCGGCCTCCAGCTCCTTGATCCGCTCTTCGAGCTCGGCCTGAATATCGCGGATCGCCAGCTGCAGCTTTTCGCCCGTGGTGATGAAGTGCTTGGCCGGAAAGATGTCGATCGCTTTCTTTTCGACCAGCAGCTCGCCGGTAAGCGGATCGACCTCGACCATCCGCTCGATCTCGTCCCCCCAAAACTCGATGCGATACGCCGTTTCCGCATTGGCGGGAAAGATTTCAAGCGTATCGCCCCGTACTCGAAAGGTGCCGCGGTGAAAGTCGATATCGTTGCGCTCGAACTGGAGATCGATCAGTTGACGTAAAATCTTGTCGCGATTGCGCACCTCGCCGGTGCGGAGCGGCAGGGCTACTTGTCCATAATCCTGGGGTGAGCCCAGACCATAGATCGCCGAGACCGACGCCACAATCAATACGTCTTTGCGCGACAACAGCGCTTGTGTCGCCTCATGCCGGAGCCGGTCGATCTCCTCGTTGATCTGCGCTTCCTTCTCGATATACAAATCCTTGGATGGCACATAGGCCTCCGGCGTGTACATGTCGTAGTAGGAAACGAAGTATGAGACCGCGTTATCGGGAAAGAATTCTTTGAACTCCGCGTAGAGCTGTGCGGCCAAGGTTTTGTTGTGCGCCATGACCAGGGTGGGCCGCTGAACCTGTTCCACAATCCACGCCATCACCGCCGTTTTGCCGGTACCTGTGGCACCTACCAGCGTTTGCTGCTTAAGCCCGTTTTGGAGGCCATCGACCAGCTGTTGAATGGCAGCGGGTTGGTCGCCCGTTGGCTGATACGGGGCGTTGACTCGAAAAGGAGGCATGCACACAATCCTTTGGTCCAGGAGGGTTGGAAAAGCTTTACACTGCTTGTATTATACCCCAGATCCGGTGTCACGCCTAGTCCCATGGACGGTAGTAAAGGCTCGTCTGTGCTGATTCAACACGCAAACAACGAAAGAAGGGGTTGAGCCATAGCCCAACCCCTGCACCGGCACTTGCGGCGGCGTTTCTACACCAACGCCAGCTCCGTTTCACGATCAAAGAGATGCATGTTAGCCATATCAAGCCCGAGCCGGATACCCCCGCCCGGTTCGGCCCGCGTCCGCGGATCGAGCTTGCCCACGAACTCTTTCTGGCCGGCCTGCACATAGGCGAAGACTTCGGCGCCCATGTTTTCGGTGACGGTGACGCTTGCATCAAGCGGCGCAATGTCATGTGTGCCGGGTGGGACGAACTGCGCGTCGTGCACGTCTTCCGGCCGAATGCCGAAGTACACCGGGCGGTCGATGTGCCGGCCCAGGTTTTCTTGCAGCTGGCGCGGCACCGGCGCGGCAAATGAGCCTGTGTCCACCGTCAAGCCGCCATCACCCCGACGCAGTGTAGCCTCGAAGAAGTTCATGGCCGGTGAGCCGATAAAGCCAGCCACAAACATGTTGGTCGGCTTGCGGTACAGCACCTGTGGAGAGTCCAGCTGCTGCATAATGCCATCACGCATCACGGCGATGCGGGTCCCCATCGTCATAGCTTCGACTTGGTCGTGGGTCACATAGATAAAGGTGGTGCCCAGTCGCAGGTGCAGCTTGGAAATTTCAGCGCGCGTCTGGACCCGCAGCTTGGCGTCCAGGTTAGACAATGGCTCGTCCATCAAGAACACGGCTGGGTCGCGCACGATCGCCCGTCCGAGCGCAACACGCTGGCGCTGACCGCCCGACAACGCCTTGGGCTTGCGCTCGAGCAAGTGAGCGATGCCCAACAGCTCGGCGGCTTCCTTGACGCGCTTGTCGATCTCGTTTTTGGGCGTTTTGCGCAGCTTCAGACCGAAGGCCATGTTGTCGTAGATCGACATGTGGGGATACAACGCGTAGCTTTGAAACACCATCGCGATGTCGCGATCTTTGGGCGCAACGTCGTTGACCACGCGGTCGCCGATCATGATCTTGCCGTTGGTGATTTCTTCCAGCCCGGCCAGGCACCGCAACGCCGTCGATTTACCGCAGCCCGATGGACCGACCAACACCAAAAATTCCTTGTCGGGAATGTCAATGTTCAGGTCTTTGAGGATGTGGACGTTGCCAAAATACTTGTCAACGTGGTCGAACTTGATTCCTGCCATGGTTCCAACTCCTTTGTTACCGGTTGCCAGTCCAAGGTTGCAGACCAAACGATCAGGATGTCGCCAACGACACCTCGCCGCCTACTCGCCACACGAACGCCGCACAATCAGCTGCGGCTGCACGATCACCTGGGTTTCCGCCACGCCATTGATCACATCGATCAAGCCCCGAGCCAGGGCGCGGCCCCACTCGTGCATTGGCTGCCGCAGCGCGGTTAAGGGCGGTGCTGTGTGCGCGGCTGCTGGCGTGTCTTCAAAACTCAGCAGCGCCACATCAGGCCCGATGCGCAGCCCCCCGTCGTGCAGCGCGTGCAGGGCGCCAAATGCCAACGCCGAGGTTCCGGCGACGATCGCGCTCGGGGGCTCCGGCTGCGCCAGCCACTCTTCGGTTGCGGCGTAGCCCTCGGCCTCACTGCCGCCGCTTTCCACCACCAGTGCCGGATCGAAGACCAGCCCTGCTTCACTCAGCGCTTCGCGGTAGCCCGCTTCCTGCTCGGCTGCCAACAGCCCTTCAAGCGGCGGCTGCAGCAGGGCGATGCGCTCGTGCCCACGTACAATCAGGTGCGCCATGGCTTCAAGCATGCCCGCCACGCCGTCCACCGCCACAAATGCCCCGGCCGTGGGCGTGCGACCGGCACAGATAAAGGGCACGCCAACCGCCCGCGCGGCTGCAATCCGCGGATCATCGGACTGAACGTCCATGATCACCACCCCGTCAACCCGGCCAGAGCGATGCCATGCCCCATGCAGGCTGGCCTCCGGCTGCGCTGCGGTGTTGGCCGCCAGGAGCACATAATAACCGCCCTGCGCTGCGCCTTCACTCAGTCCTGCCAGCAGCGCTCCGAACGAAGGATCGGTCGCCCGTGCCGGAACCGGCAGCACCAGCCCGACGGTCATGCTGCGCCGGGATTGAAGCGCCCGGCCACGGTAGGATGGCCGATAGTTAAGCGCATCAACTGCGGCAAGCACAGCGCTACGGGTGCTCGCCGAAACCGAGCCGGTGCCGTTCAGCACGTACGACACGGTGGCAATCGATACGTTGGCCTGCCGGGCTACTTCTTTGATCGTCGCCATACTATTGAAACGTTTAAGTGCTGCATCGACTATAGCAGAGGTGGTGTGAATCGTCAAGTAGTCGCGACTGATCAACGTCTTTGGCAAGTTCTCGATTGGTAAGGTGCGTGGTAAGGTGCGGTTGGTAAAGTACAACCATCCTCAATACATGCGCTGCTGGTTCCGGGTCGAGGTGAGAAAGCAAAGCTTGTGCAAAACACATGGTTGAAGCTACGCACAGCGAAACGGCAAACAACTGATTGTGTGATTGATGGACAAGAAGCGGCGTGATCAGTGACTCCAACGTGTCGCCCTTACACCCCTCAGCGCTACGTTTGACCTGAGCCGATAAGATTAGCTCTTGCGCTTCACCCCCCATCGTTGGGACGACCTCAGCAGCCCATAGGCTTATCCACAGCCTGTGGGCTGCTTTCTTGTGTACTGCTTGTTGCTGGAATATGTTAAGATTGTCCCAGGTGCTCGCGAACTTTTCCTCTCTCCATGAGGTGCGAAGCAATGAGGGACACCACCCCGATTTCCTCACCGCGACTTCACAAGCCACGGCCGGGACCGTGGCGGCGCACAACCCAGGCCGCGCTCTGGTATTTGCCGCTGATTCATGTTGGCTGTCCAGCCCTGGTTCCTTGGCCGCGGCCCGAAACTCGCCTGAAGCTTCCACCGGCGGCGCGGGGCGCGGGTATTGCGCTAGCTGCCATCGGCTGTTGGCTCACCACCGCTGCTGTCTACACCTTGGTGCGGTATGGTGACGGCACCCCTGCACCGCACGATCCTCCCAAAGTGTTCGTGACCCATGGGCCGTATCGGTATTGTCGCAATCCGATGGAGCTAGGCAATTTCCTGATGCTGCTTGGTCGTTCGGTGTGCTGCGGCAGTTTACGGACGGGTGTGGCCAGCCTTGTATTCGCGGTCGGCACCCACGCGTGGGTTGTGCTTGTCGAGGAGCCGTTTCTGCTGCGCCACTTTGGTTCGGCCTATCGGGCCTATCAAGCACGGGTGCCGCGCTGGGGCTGGACGCTGCCATGGTTGCAGCGGGGCGAAGCTGTACATCAGCGCTGGCGCACCAGCGAGTCCACCTGGGAAAAGTCGCAGTCGCCAAGGCTTGACGAGCCGACGTGTTTGTAATACACATACAAAAAGTAAGCACGTCTGCGGTGGTTGTGCCCGACGAAGCAACACAACTGGCCGGGCGTGAAAGGTTGATCGGCGCGGGATTACGTGTCTCGCCGGTAATGGACCGTTGCTACTTCAAGAGCATTTATACCAACGATCCCGATGGTCACATCGTTGAGCTGGCTACACTCGGTCCTGGCTTTGCGACGGATGAGGCTGAGCCGGCATTAGGCCAAGCATTGCAGCTCCCGCCATGGCTTGAGCCCCAGCGTGCCCAAATTACGGAGGGCTTGCGTCCGCTTACCGTGCCGGAGTGGCACAATCCGAAGGATGAAAAATAATGTCCATGGCCTCCCAACAGCCCCATGCAGCCACACCTGTGGTTAATGCCGGCGTGCCCATCGATCAAGCCGCCGCAGCCGTGATCATGCTCCATGGCCGCGGAGCCACAGCCGAAAGCATTTTATCGCTTGTTGATGTGCTCGATCAACCAGGGTTTGCGTACATCGCGCCACAAGCGCTGGACAATACCTGGTATCCATATACATTCCTGGCTCCCTTGCAAAGCAACGAGCCCTTTCTTTCCTCGGCGCTTGCAAAGGTGGCTGCGGTGTTGGCTCAGGTGACTACCGCAGGCATACCGCCGGAACGAACACTATTGCTTGGCTTTTCGCAGGGTGCTTGCCTCGCGTCGGAGTTTGCCGCGCGCAATGCGCGGCGGTATGGCGGTGTGGTGGCGCTGAGCGGCGGACTGATCGGACCGGATGGGACACAACGCGACTATGCCGGTTCGCTCGCAGGAACGCCGATCTTTCTGGGCTGTAGTGACGTCGATGTTCACATTCCAAAAGCGCGCGTGCTCGAATCGGCGGCGGTGCTGCGGCGGATGGGCGGAGAAGTGACCGAGCGGTTGTATCCGCAGATGGGCCATACAGTGAACGAGGATGAGGTGGCCTTTGTGCGGAACATGCTGGCGGCACTTGTGAAGTAGCGGGCGTTACCCCATCATGTAACGACGCGCACTGGCACACTCCAGGGTTGTGGCGCCGCGCGTTCTTTTCACCGATCTACGCGCTATTGGCCGCTGGAGCAGTGATTGTTGAAATGGGTCGCCACAGTTTCCAGGAGCAGCTGTAAATTAATCGGTTTGGGAACATAGGCGGCAGGCTGAAACGAGGCCGGCAGCTCTTCATTGTCGGAACTGGCGGTCAAAACAACAACCGGCACCGCTTGGAGTATGGCATCGTCTTGCTGCGCCGAGCGAAACTGCCGACCATCCATAACCGGCATCATTAAGTCCAACAAAATAAGCGCGGGTGGGTCCGCTGTTTCTCGCAGCAGAGCTAAGGCTTCGTGACCGTTTGCCGCGCTTACAACCGGATAGCCTTCTTCTTCCAACAGTTCGACCAGCATGTCACGGATAAAAAAATCGTCCTCGACGACCAAGATGCATCTGCTGTGCGGATTTGTGCGGTTCATGCGGTTTTATCCCACGCTGTTGTTCTGCGTAGTGCAGCGTTCGGTTCATTAAAGCACGTGCTATGCCATGCGTATATAACGGGCTTTAACTGGCGAAGGTTACTGCCGGCCGCGGAAACCGTGTGTGGCCAGCAGATGTTGGCTGTGTCGAGGTACAATTAACTCAACCGAAAGCAATACATGAGCATTCTCGACACAATCACGATCAATGGGCAGCCGATTTCTACGGGCATGGTTGTCGCAGATTGGTTTGAATGGCAAGCGCTTGAAATTACATGTCCAGCTCAGCCCGGCATTGTGGGCGCAACACTAAGCGTGAACAATGTGCCGTTGGGACCGCCAGCCACGATGTTGGGGGATACGCTGTGGCGCTGGCACTGGAATCCGCAACATGCCGTCGGCCAGTACCAGGCGAGCATGGAGCTGCGTCATGGCGACGGTACGCGTATCAGTGAAACACTTCGGCTGCGAATTGTGCCGCGTAAGCTGGACATCGAATGCTACGAGGCCTTGCTCGCAGCGATTCAGCGCGACGCGCGTGCGATTGTGTATGCCATCCATGGCGGCCAGCAAGGCGCCGTCCTCCAACCGACACTGCCGCAAACTTTGGTCGAGGAATACCACACACTGGTTCAAGGTCATGTGGCCGAAGCACTCAAATTGGTGCAGCAGATCGGTGCACGTCCGCAGCAACAGCTGATCGCTAAGCAGGGCAGTACGCAGTTGGGTCAGCTCGAGCGGCTAGATCCAAGTGTTCTGGCTGCTCTTCCGCGCACCACGCTAGACGATGTGGCGGAAGATGTGCTGCCGGCTTTGCAAGCCGCGCTTCGCCCACCTGCCCAGCGACGGGGGGGGCCACTTCCACGCTTAGTGCCAACTCCACGCTCTGTCGCCACGCACGATATCGTTGAGCACCGTGTACTCCAGCAGGTGTTGCACGGCCTGCAATGGCGGGTTGGGCACGTACGAGAGTTGACGCGCCATGAGCTGCAGCGTCGTGAGCGCAATGCCGAGCTGGTTGACAGCCTGGCGGCCGCAGCAACCATGCAAGCCTGGCTGGAAGGATGCCAGGAGGCGCTGCGAAGGTTACGCCAAGCGTTAGCCGTGCCATGGCTAGCGGGTGTCGGCGAACAGGTGACGCTGCATGGGCCGACGCAATTAATGCGGCGAGAGCCGCGCTATCGGCGGCTTTTTGCGCTGTATCAGGCCTTACGCTCAACGCCGTTGAGCGCCGTTGAGCTGCCGGCCTTGTGGCTGCCGATCCACGATCTGCCCACCCTGTATGAGCAGTGGTGTGTGCTGCAGGTCGTCCAGACGCTGTTGCCCCATGGCGAGGTAGCGGCACAACAGCTGGTTGAGGCGGTGCCGAACGCAAAGCAGCCGACCCAAACCAGATTAACGGTACGCTTACAACACCACCAACCGCTGCTGGAACTGCGACTGCCAAACCAAACCCGACTTGTGGTCTGGTATCAACGGCGGTTTGAGCCCCAGCCTACCTCGACCAAGCGTTTAGGATCGCTCGATCCATATGTGCGCATTCCCGACATTGCGGTTGAGGTGGTTCGGCCCGGAGGTGAGGCACGGGTGCTGGTTTTCGATGCCAAATATCGCGTGGCTGCGGATGGCAGCATACCCCAGGATGCGCTCGACGATGCCTATGCGTATCGCAGCGCGATCGGTGTCGGTGCCGCCCGCGCGACCCTGGGAGCCTACTTGTTGTTTCCTGGAACCAGGGCGTTGGCCACAGCCGATCAGGTGGGAGCACTGCCGCTACTGCCCGGACAAACTACAGCCCTCGATGAGCTGATCCGTTCAATCTTATTGACATAATTGTTGCAAGCAGAGCTACTGCCCGCTTCGGTTGTTGGGACGTAAGCACTACTTTGCGGCGCAGAGCTTGCTACAATCTACCACCATGGAACGAACGCTCCCTGATGTTTTAGTTTTACCGGCCAATGATGTTCCGCCTACCCTCAGCGCCTGGCTGCATGAGCGCGGCGCCAACGCCCTGCTGGTATCGGTTGAGCAGATGGACGATGGCCGGCTGGTGCTGCAGTCGCTGCCCGATGTCGATCCCACACTGGTGGCGCGTATTCGCAAAATGTTAGCCGAGCACGCCGATGTGCTGCGTCGATTAGCATGACCGCTACTCCCCCAACTACATCACTGACCCTGACCGAGGTGTTGCTGATCCATGAGCTCTTGATCGAGACCTTCGGCGGGATGCGCGGGGTGACGGAGCACGGCTTCGGCAAGCTTGAGGGCGCCCTGGCTGCTCCAGATGTGTCGATGTTTGGCGAGGATTTATATCCCGACCTACCGTCCAAAGCCGCGGCGTTATTTTTTCGTCTGGCACGGGCACATGGCTTTTCGGACGGCAACAAGCGGGTTGCACTCGTCGGGTTGTTGTCGTATTTGGAGCGCAACCGAGCACGGTTAATGGCGGACCAGGAAGCCCTTTACGAGTTCACCATGGCCGCTGCGTCTGATGCCTACCAGAGCGACATTGCCGAGTGGATCGGGAAACGGTTAGTGGTGGATGGCGATTAATTATTTATCGCAATTTGACATGCTGCAAATTCGGACCAAGCTCGCGGCTGAGCTGCGTGAGCAGTTCGACGTTATGAATCTAAATGGGCTGCAGTCGGCGCTTGCCGCACCGCGGCAGGTCGTCTTTGGCCAGGAGCTCTACCCCTTGCTGTGGGACAAAGCCGCCACGCTGCTTACCCTGCTGATCCGAAATCATCCCTTTTACGACGGCAATAAGCGGATAGCGATGCTGGGAGTGCGCGAGTTTTTGCGCCGCAATGGCTGGCAGCTAGTGGTTTCGCACGAGGAAGCGTCGGCCTTCACCAAAGGGATTGTGCTGGGCCGGAATGATGTAGACGAGGTCAAAGCCTGGCTGCAGGCACACACACATGCGCTGCAGCCATAACTCCACGAGCCGAGAACCAACTCCACGAGCCGAGAACCAAGCCTACACCGGCAGGCTCTCAGCTCGTGATCGCCTTACACCGCCACGCCGTAGATGTCCCCAAACTTGGTTCGTAGATAGTTCATGTATGGTTGGACGTTCAGCGATTCGCCGGTAACGCGCTCGATTAGCTCATTGGGCTCGTATTTTCGGCCGTAGCGGTGCACATTGTCCCGCAGCCACTGCAGCAACGTGCCATACTCGTTGCGCCCAATCTCCTCAGGAATCGTAGGATGAGCCGCCAGTGCGCGCTCCCATAGCTGCACGGAAAGCACATTGCCCAGAGTGTAGGTTGGAAAATAGCCGACGCTGCCGCCGCTCCAGTGCATGTCTTGGAGCACGCCCTGTGCATCGTTTGGCGGCGTAACGCCAAGCATATCGTCCATGCGGCTATGCCACTCTTCGGCCAGATCGGCTACCTGAACGTTGCCTTCAAGTATGGCTGCTTCCAGCTCAAAACGTAACATAATATGCAAATTGTAGGTTAGCTCGTCCGACTCAACGCGAATCAACGATGGCTGGACTTTGTTAACCGCGCGGTAGAACATCTCGACGTCCGCATTGCCCAGCTGTTGGGGAAACAATGCTTGCAAGCGGCCAAAATTAGCCTGCCAGAAGGGACGACTACGGCCCACCAAATTTTCCCACATCCGAGATTGTGATTCATGCACGCCGAGCGATGCTCCACGGCTGAGCAAGGTGCGACTCAGTTCCGGATCGACGCCTTGCTCGTACATAGCGTGACCTGCCTCGTGCATGGTACCGAAAAGCGCCGCGCTAAGAAAGTCGGGGTAGAAGCGGGTGGTAATACGGACATCGTCCCGCCCAAAATGGGTGCAAAAGGGGTGAACCGTCCGGTCCTGCCGGCCGCGTTGCCAATCGTAGCCGAATGCGCGTGTCACTTCAACGCCAAACTGTTCCTGCTTGGCTTCGTCATACGGCTGGTGCAGGAGACTATCGTCAACCTGCACGCCGCTGTTGACTATGGCTTTCAACAGCGGCAGCGTTCCCGCCTTGAGCTCGGCAAACAGTGTCTTGATCTGCGCTGTCTTCATTCCGGGCTCGTATTGATCAAGCAGCGCGTCATAGGGATGGTCTTGGTAGCCCAAATATTCGGCCTGGCGTTTGGCGAAATCGAACTGCTTTTCAAGATGTGGCTGGAACAGCGCAAAGTCAGAGGTGCGCCGGGCTTCCTCCCACACCTGGTTGCTGATCGCGCGGGCGCGAGCCCATTCGGCCACAAACTCGGCCGGCAGCTTGCGCGCCTGGTCATAATCGCGGCGAGTGCGCCGCACCAGCGCTGCGTCATTGCTGTCGTTCTGCCCGTCGGCGGCGAGTGGCGCAAGCTCGTCGAGCAGGTGCCCAATCTCGGGCGCCGTAAAGTGTTCGTGAATAAGTTTGCGCAATGTTCCCAGTTGGTTCGCACGCCCGACTGCCCCACCTGGCGGCATGTAGGTCCGCTGATCCCAGCCTAAAACCGCGGCTGCATAGTTGAGATCCATTACCGTGGCCAGCCGCTCCTTGAGCGCTGCGAGTGCATCAGCCATATATCCTCCTAGCTGCGGAGATACGAAACATTGAATGGGCGAGCCTTAGGTTCCGGAACGGACAGCCTTTACCGCCTGCGGCGCTTCCCGACCGACGCCCAGCAACAAGAACAACAGTCCGCTGAGCAGGCGCAGAAACGCTGCTACCAGCAACATCGTCCCTATTCCGACCACACCTGCCGCCGCGGCACCGATCAGCGGCGCCACAAAGGTTGCGATGTAATTGGTGGTGTGATAAATGCCGATCGCCGTACCCCGGCCTTCTTCGGGGGCGGTTGCAATCAGCACGTCAAAGATCACCAAATCGGTTCCAGCAGCAAACATACCGGCCAACGCCGCGTACACAAAGAGTGGCCAAACCTGGGAAGTGAGCGCAGTTAAGCAAGGATACAAGACCAGCCCAAAGGTACACAGCAGTAATACCGTGCCCGCGCCGCGTTTGCGGGCGACATATGTCCAGAGCGCGTATGCGATCAACAAAATTCCGCTTTGGACGGTGGTAATCAGTCCAATCGCCGCGTCGGATGCGCCAATTGTACGGACCCAGTAAAGCGGAAACAACGGGATCGCCATGGCCATGCCAAAGCGAAACACAAACTGGCTCGCTACAAATTGCGTAAAGGAGCGGTGCTGCGCTAACATCGAGCGCATCTTGTGCAGCGAAGTACGCCAGGGAACCCGTTCGGTGGACGGTTGTGGCGCATGAGGCAGCTCGATATTGGTCGAAAAGGCGTAACTCAGCAAGCCACCCAGAAAGGAGCAGATAAACACGGTCTGGTAGTTCAGCGGAAAGCTGATCTGCTCAAGGGCCCAGCCAGCCAGGGCGGCCGAAAGCGCAGTGCTGATGCCAAGCGTGGTCCAGCGCCGGCTCATCAGTTCAAGGCGCTTGGTCGGTCCCGCCACCGCGCTCATCACCAAGGTAAAACAGATATTAACCAGCGTTTGGGGGATGGTGGCCGCGGCCCAGATCGCAATGATCACCGCAGGCGCCCAATTGTTGCCGAACAGAAACGGCACCAGGCCGGTAAACGCGTAGGACGACAGCACCCACAGCCGGGAGCGCGCGTACCACAGGATCAGATGTTGTTGCCGTCCAATAAATTGCCCGAGCGGAATAGCCAGCAGCGCGCCGGCGATGGCGGGCATCGCGGTCAGCAGCCCGACCACCACGTTCGACGCACCCAGCCGCGCTAAAAAGACGGACAAAAATGTTCCGACGCCCTGCACAAGCCCGACCCCCATGCCATCGATCATGACATTGCGGGCATTGCGCTCATATAGCGAGTTTGCAGGACGGCGCACCGTGTCGACGGCATTGCGCACGCGTTGGCGAAGTTCGGTTCCCATCATGCGCTTTCTCGCCCCTTACTCGTTCGCGCGGCATTGTACCCCGTCTTCAGAATATCGCCAACCGCGCATATGTCCCTGATATGCGGAGCAGTGTGCTGTGGCAAAGCAACAGCGCGGCATCCATGATGTGGGTGCCGCGCTATCTTCAAGCCTAAGGGCTGCTAGCTATCCTGTGGTGGCTCGTCGTTGATCCGCTCGAGCTTGACCATAGCCCGGTGAATCCAGCGTTCACCTGGCCGCTGCCGATATGAATGCAGCTTGAGCCACTCCCCACGCACTTCCGACACAAACAATGTCCGGTTGCGATTTACCACACGGACTACACTGAATTTGGGTCCTGGGCCGGATCGGACGTTTGCCGTGGCAGTCATAACGGTGGCGCGAAGCTCAGGCAGTGGTGGTGGAGCTGGCCACCCGTCCTCGGGCTTGGAGTTGAGAAAGCGCAGAATACCATCACTAACCGCCCGCGCAAGCCGGTCCGCGCCCTGCGTCATCAAGCGCCGATCATTGGGATTGGTCAGGTAGCCCATCTCCAGAATCACGCCGGGCGTGTACGATGAGATCGTATGCTTAAACCGATGGCTGCTCATGGCGTAGTAGCCGCGCATGCCCGAGCTGACATGCTCCCCGTCCCACCGTGACCCAGAGGCGGGACCATACTCTGCGCGTAGCGCTGCAAGCAGGGCGGTGGAAGCTGCCCACTCGCGGTAATGGCCGGCAATTTTGAAGCCCGACAAGCGGGTATTCGCGCTGCCATCCGCATGCAGCGAGACAAATGCGTCGGCATAATAGTTCGGTGGCACGGTGGAGGGCAGCACATCCACGGTTACGCCAGCCTGCTGCAGATAAGCGGCCGTCCGTTGCGCGATGTCCAGATTGACCTCGTGCTCACGTAACCCGCCGGCCGCCGCGCCGGTGCTTCCCCGCAGACTGCGCAGCTCGTCCGGTAATTCGTTGGCGCGCCAATGTCCTGCCTGTAGTCCGACGCGCAGCGGTGTGGTGGCGTGAACCGTACCCGACCAGGCCAAACTGCCAAGGATAAGCGCGAGGCCTGCCAGCCGCACAAGTGCCTTTCCCTTCATGTTGCTCCTGCTTCCGGCGCCGGTGGTGCGCCCTTGTTTATGCCAACGGGGTAATGGCGGTCATACATTGCACTGCGGCGGTAACCTTGCGGCAGACCTGTGCATGCCAACGGTGGGCACAGTGTACATGTCCAAGCTGAGAAAAAACTGAGAGTTGGGCGCTAGATACGGAGCCAGTCGCTAGGCAAGGATAGCCCATTTGGCGCTGGTTAAATACTCCTTAAGTTAATCTTGTTTCTGATGCAATTGCTTGCTTAAATAGTCATGCGATGCCGCATCATCGCCCCCGCCTGGACACCTCGAAGTTCATACCTATCGCCCATGCCAAAGGAGGCATTGATGCACCGCCGCACCCCCTGGCTTGCGTTCCTCTGGACGTTGTTCGTGCTGTATCCGAATCCAACCGCGCTGTTTGTTTCGATTCCACAAGCCTGGTCACCCGTGATTGACCCCGAAGCGGTGCAAGAATTAGCTGCAACCCTGCCCGACGATCCGCGCGCGATTGAAGCTGCTGTCAACAGCTCAATCGTGCCGTATGCCGTGCCCTGGCAAACCTATGGAGTGCCCTGGTATTTTCCCACGACACGGGAGGTGCTTGCGGCTGGTCGGGGTGACTGCCAAGGCCGGGCCGTGGTGTTAGCCAGCTTGCTGCGGGTCAAAGGCGTTCCAGCCACCCTGGTCGGCTCGTTCGATCATTTATGGGTCGACTATCCGGGCAAGCACGCGAACGCTTTGGAAAACCAAGCGGTTGCGATTGCCGCTCAGCAGCCCGATGGCTCTTACCAAATGCGCTGGCCACAGTTGATGCAGTGGCGTGAATCGTGGGCTATTGAGCGCGCATATTTTTTGGACGCTATGCCCTGGGGGCGAAGGTTGTTGCTGGTGGCGGGCTGGCTGGTGCTTGGCGCGCTGAGCACACGCTCCGTACGACGTCTGTTTGAAACACTACGGACAATCGCTCATCGTCCTGCGACAGCCTAGCTTCAGTCAATTATCTTGGCTGATTCGCAGCCAACATACGGCGTACCCGGGCAAGCAATTCTTCCGGATGAAACGGTTTAGGCATCCATTCCGCGTATTCAAATGTTGCCGCTTTTTGAAGTTCCCGCGAATGGGTGTAGCCGGTGATAAACAAAATCGGTAGCGTGCGTGTGTTGGGCAAAATCCGCAGCTGTTCAGCTGCGGCAATCCCATCCATGCCCGGCATGACGATGTCTAAAATAACCAAATCCGGGTCCAACGCTAAAGCTTGCTCGACCACACTTGCTCCGTCAGCGACCGTACTACACGTAAATCCCGCCTTGTGTAACAGTTGTGCCATCCACATGCGTTGCCACGGCTCGTCATCCGCAATGAGTATCACGTTACCCACCTACAAAACTCCTCGTATGGGCTCGGATGTTGTCGTTTAAAGGTTGCTTTTGCGGTGCACCGTTACGTACGATGTATTGTAGTAAAAAGCGACGGTCAACCAAAGCGGCATACCTTTCGCTCTGAACCAACCTCTTGGTACGAAAGCATGAGGTGCTCAGAGGGTGAGATGCAGCGCTGCAGTTCGCTGTCCCGCGGCTAAAGCTGATATAACTCGGCGTACTTTGTGCGTAAATAGCGGAGATATGGCTCCGTGTTGAGCGGCTGGCCGGACGCGCGTTCCACCAGCTCGGGCGCGGTGTACTTCCGCCCGTGCTGGTACACATGTTGGGTCAGCCAGTTACGCAGAGTTGTAAACTCACCAGCCGCCATTTCGTCGATGATCGCGGGCTGAGCCCGCACCGCGCTGTCAAAAAATTGAGCGCTCAAAATATTACCTAAGGCGTAGCCTTGAAATGCTCCACCGATCAGCCCGGCATACCAATGGACATCCTGCAAAACTCCGTCGCGATCATCCGGCGAAGCAACGCCGAGGTCAGACTGATACCGAGCCCGCCACGCTTCGGGCAGGTCACGCACGGCTAAGCGGCCTTCAAGCAGATCCAGCTCAAAGTCGAAGCGCATGATGACGTGCAAATTATAGGTTACCTCGTCGGCGTCGGTCCGAATCAGCGAGCGCTCAACTTTGTTGATCGCACGATAAAAGGTGTCAAGCGCAACCGAGCCGAGTTGTTCCGGGAACTCAGCTTGCAGTTTGGGATAAAAATGCTGCCAGAACGGTCGTCCGCGCCCGACGATGTTTTCCCAAAGCCGCGACTGGCTTTCGTGAACGCCGCTCGATGTACCACTGGCGAGTGGGGTGCCGTCAAAGTCCATCCGAATGCCTTGCTCGTACAGCGCATGGCCTGCCTCATGGAAGGTGCCAAACAAGGCTTCGCCAAGATCGTGCTCGTTGACACGGGTGGTAATACGTACATCGCCGAGGGAAAATTTCGTCATAAACGGATGATGCGTTTTGTCTTGCCGACCCCGCTCTAAATCATACCCAAAGCGCTTGACGACCTCCAAACCGACTGCCCACTGCCGATCTTCCGGAAAGTGCTGCTTCAAACACGAGTCGTCCGCGACGGGTTGGGCGGCGATGGCTTGGACCAGCGGAACGAGCTGTGCGCGAAGATCGGCAAAAATAGCTCGCACCGAGGTGGCCTTCATCCCGTAGTCGCTCCAATCGATCAGCGGATCCGCAATATGCTCATAGCCTGGGAAAAAATCTGCGGCTTGCCGGCTAAGCTCGAGCGTTTTTTCAAGATATGGCTGCACCGCTGCAAAATTATTTTCGGGACGCGCTTTGGTCCAGACCGTGAATGCCTCCGAGGTATGGCTGTACATTGCGGCTACAAATGCAGCCGGTAGGTTGACAGCCCGCTCATAATCGCGGCGCGTTACGCGAATCAGGCTCGCCTCGTCCGAATCATAATCAAGCTGCTCCTCGTATGGGCGTAATGCGTCAAGGAGCCGGCCGATCGCGGAATCGGTGAACTTGGTGTGCGCCAGCTGTCCAAGCGTCGCAAGTTGCCGCCCCCGGGCCGCTGCTCCACCTGGAGGCATATAGGTCGATTGGTCCCAGTACAGCAGCGCTGCCGCCGATTCAAGATCGTTGATCTCGAGCAGTCGCGCTTTTAGCTCTTCATATTGTGTATTCAAAGGAAAACTCCTCAATGTGTGCTTGCCATTCGTTTGGGGACGGTTCACCGCGGTCTCATCATACTACTAAGCGAGTTGCCAACACAAATCCAACAGGGTGACCCAATGGTTTGTTGGTATCGGTGCTCCGGGAAGGGGCACCAAATGATATTTGTCGAATAAGCACCCCCTCTGCTATACTCGATTACGCCATTCAGGACGAAGGTATAGGTGAACCGTGGCTAACCAAACGGCGTATCCAGGCAGGGCCGCTCGTCGACGTTCGCTCAGAATATTGGTTGGCTGTTTGCTGGTGCTGGCCGCCACTCTTGGTTTCGCCTTGCCTCCACATCAGGTTGCGGCGGAAGGCGAGCGTTGCTTTGGCGCTGAAGTGCCAGGCGTCACCGCCTGTGTTGATGGCCAATTCCTTGAATTTTGGGAAGCTAACGGCGGTGTAGCGGTGTTTGGCTACCCACTGGCACCGGCCGAACCACGGACAACCGCTGACGGCACCTTTTTGACACAATATTTTGAGCGTGCTCGCTTCGAGCTGCACCCCGAAAATCCAGCACCGTACAACGTGCTGCTTGGTCGTTTAGGAGCAGAACGGCTCGCGGCGCTAGGCCAGCCGTGGACAATGTTTGAGCCGGAGGCCGAGCTGGCCGGATGTCAATTCTGGCCCGCAACACGCCATAATGTGTGCGGTGTTTTTCTGGATGCATGGCGTTCATACGGTGTTCGCCTCGACGACGATCCGTCCGCATCGGAAGCCAAGCGCTTGGCGCTGTGGGGCCTGCCCCTTTCGAGCTCAATCGCTTCCACCAGTGCCGCTGGCTTGGTGCTGACACAATGGTTCGAGCGAGCACGTATTGAACAACAACCGGACGGAACAATAACCTTAGGGCGTTTGGGAGCGGAGCAGCTTGAAGCGTTAGCCTCACCACCAGCCACTGCCCTTCCTGCGTCTGAAGCCGCCCCGCTACAAGCCACCCCTGCGCCGACAGCTGAACCGGC